>SZPD01000249.1 GCA_030263515.1 Anaerolineae bacterium CFX9
ATGGGCAATGCCTTCCGCCTGCGGCTGGCAAAGGTCGCCATCGGCAAGCTGGTGCAGGGGGTGTGGGGGCGGGACGTGGTGCATCTGCGGCTCTCGGTTGGACTGCCGGTGGATCACATGCGCGATGCTGCCGAACTCAAGGAGACGCTGCGCGGACAGTATCTCATCAATACGGATGCCTGCGAGGTCATCGCCAACGTGACCGACGTGATGGTGATGCCCCAGGCATATGGTGCGATCTACTCGCAGATGTTGACCCCAGTGGGTGACCTCAATGTGCATCACACCTACATGCGAACCGGGGTCGTGGATGTGGGGACGTACACAGTGGATATCGCGCTGGATGATGACGGCGAGTTCATCTCATCGGAGAGCGGCAGTGTTGAAGGTGGGGTCTACACCGCCCAGGAGCGCATCTCGACCATGCTGGAGCGCGATTACCGCGAGAAAGTGCCCTACAAGATCGTCGAGCAGGTCTTGCGAACAGGCATGTTCACCGCCAGCGGCAAACCCATCGACTACAGCGACGAAGTGGAAGAAGCCCTCGCACCGCTCCGCAGCGCCACGCTTGGCCTGATGAGCGAGAAATGGCAGCGCGGCACCACCGTCGATGTCATCTATCTGAGCGGCGGCGGTGCGGAACTGGTCTACGAACAGATCGTGGAAGCCTACCCGCAGACGAAGCTGGTGCCGCAAGCACAACTCGCAAACGCGAGAGGCTATCTCTACTACGCCAACTTCACCAGCCGACCGGATTAGTCGAGGAAGCGGGTGTTACGTGTCAGTACGTCACGTTAGTACAAGTAATACCCCATAGGAGGCAAGATGCCAAAGAGACGACCGAAGAAACGCAACTACCGGACGATCACGTTCAAAGTCTATTACGACACCGACGAGGACATCCTTGACTGGTGGGAAGGCATCGAAGTTGGGGAGCGCAGCGACGCGATCCGGGATGTCATCCGGGAGCAAATCGGCTTACAGCCTCACCGCAAGGCGAAGGTGATTGACCTGCCGGAGCTGCTGGAAGTGCGCCGAGACACCTTATGGATACGAGACGCACTCAACGACATGCCCGCCTATCTGGAGCGCGTCATCCAGTATGTGGCCGCCAACACGGTGGTTCAGCCGGTGACGGTAGGACAGCATCCACCCAGAGCATCGCCGCCGGTGCAGAACAACGAACCAGCCCTGACGGACGACGATGCCGAGCGTCGGACGAAGCGGATGAGGAAAGCCACATGGTAGCTGTTCCAGTCTGTCCGACGCATCAGCCCGCTGGCGCGGCCTGGTATCGCTGGTTCACGCAGAGCGTGTCCAGCGATACTCTCGTGACCCCGAAGAACCTTTGCGGTTTTCGGAAGTCCTATAGGGGTCACGAGAAGCCAGCTAAATCGCTGGTCCCTCAGACGCCGGGAGGGCTTGGTGCAGCGCCCGCTGGCGTCTGCACCCGTGCGGCGGTGTTGCGTGTCCGCCGTACCTGTCGCGCTGGTACCCCAGCCCGACAGTCCGCACCCGCGATAGGTTTCGCGGTATGCGGTGGTGTTGCCTTCACAGGCAACATTCAGCCTGCCATAAGGCGGCTGACCAAAGCAAATGACAAGCATAGGAGAGCAAAATGTATCACCGAGATGTGATTGCGTATATCGCCAGGAGACTGCCACACCGCACCCGACGGGATGTGGCGGAGGTCGTCGAGGTACTCACAGAAGTCTGGTCAGAGCACCTGATAAAAGGCAGGGAGGTCATTGTGCCAGGCATCGGACGATTGCGAATCGAGGTACAGGCTATGCGTGCCGGAGGCGCACTCAGCCAGCACGGACGGCTGCGCCGTGTCTACGGGCGCTTCCATCCGACACCCGGTTTGAAGGAGCTTATCGAGGAGGGCGAACTTGAGCAAACGTAAGAATCGCAGTGGCTATACCGAACGATTGTCGGTGGGCTTCACACTGGAACAGATGCGTCGGGTCGAGGAAATTCTCCGCGTCCGCGCTCGTCAGGGCGAGATGCAGCACAAGACCGACCTGATACGGGATGCGCTGAATCTGTATCTGTCCCACCAGGACGACATCCCCGGCACACGGGCGGCGATCACGCGCAAGCTGGAAGGACGGCTGGATGCGGTCGAGCAGCAGCTTCAGCGCCAGAATGACTTGCTGGAGAAAATGGTCGCCTTCTTCAGGAAGCGGCGGGAGGCATAGGGCATGGATCGCAAGCAAATGTGCGTGACCAACGTGAAGTACAAGAAGCCCACTGCCGACGAAAGCAAGCGCATGGGCAATCTGCTGAAGTATCTGACTTACAGGGAGTCGCGCACCGAAAAAGCGCGTCACGCCGGTGGGCGTGAACGCTGGCTGGATCGGGGCATGGGCGGCTCGGTCGCCGAGATTGCCGAGCGCTGTGACGCATACCAGAGCGAGCATGTGCTGATGTTCAGCCTGGTCATCAACCCGCAGCCCGACCTGATTCGGATGGTGCCGCCGGAAAAACGGGAACAGTTCGTGAAGCAGTTAACCGAACGCACGATGAACGATTTTTTCGACGCACGCGGCATTGATACCGGGGTGGAGTGGTCAGCCGTTTTGCACCACCGTCAGACGGATGGCGACGAAGCACCGGGTCAACACAATCCACACACGCATATCGTTTTACCGGGCACGTACTACGATGCCGACGAGGGCAGGCGCAAACCGCTGTACTTCTCGCAGAGGCGTGAGGTTAACCATATCGACCTGCTGCATGAGGTCACGCAAGAAAACATGGTCACGCTGATGGATCGCTACGTCGGACTTGAATGGGAACAACGTTACGACACGCTGGCCGCTGTGCGCGAACAGCAGGAACAGGTTGCCCGTATCGAGGAAGCGCACGGACACGAGCCGGAGCTTGGCCCGGTGTGGGCGGGTGTGCGCCGGACAGATGAGGACACCAGCGCAGTGGGATTCTATGGTTACCTCCAGAACCGCGAAGGCAAGACGACCCTGCAATTCCGCCCGGTGATGGCTGACCTCGACCACGAGGAAGCTGAACTACTCGCCATCCAACTCAAGGAGCAGCTACGTGAACCCCGCGACCAGCGCGAGATTGATACCAGCTACGGGGAAGACCCGACCATTGACCGATGATTTTACCCATAACGCACACAGGAGCCGGAAGCGCACACCGTCGCCAAACGAACGCGCCTCTAGCCCCTGTGTACACCTAAAGGAATAAACATAGTATGACACAGAAAACGACAGTGAACAACGAACGAATCGTTGCGAGGAGTGATTTTCTTGTGGCGCTGTATCCAAATGTGCCTGAAAATCTCTGGCTGGAGCTACGCTGTATTCATCCCGAAACGGGCGATGTTCGCGCATTCTGGACACAATCTGGCAACGACAAACAGCGCGAAACTATATTCAAGGAGGCAGATAATCTCAATGCTGAAAGTTACGGCGTGTACTTTGCGCCTTGCTTGCGTCGTGAGAAAAAAGGCAGTGCGGCTTCAGCGGCGCTCCTGCCTGCACTGTGGGTCGATGTTGATTGCGACGGCGACACGCAGAAGCGTGACAACACATTGGCGAAGCTGCGCGACTTTGATCCTACACCATCCATCATCCTGAATAGCGGGGGCGGTTGGCACGGGTATTGGATGTTGGACGAGCCGTTCATACTGGACAGCGACGGGGACAAGCAGCGCATCGCGGCCATTCTGCATGGATTGTTCAAAGTGCTGGATGGGGACGAAGCCTATGTCAAGTCAGTGGCATCTGTGATGCGCTTGCCGGATAGTATCAACACCAAGCCTGACCGCGACGGCGCGATGGTGCAGGTGATCGAATGCCATCCGGATCGACGCTATGCGTTGAGCAGCTTTGACTGGTTGGCGGTCAAGCCACAGTTGAACGGTCATGTGCCGATGTTCTCGACCAATGGGCATCATCCACTGCCGCCGCGCACTGAGGGTTATCTCGCCACCGGAGCAAACAACGGCAGCCGTAATCATGAACTCTTCGCCGCTGCCTGCCAGATGCGCGATGCTGGTTACAGTCAGAGCGATGCCGAGCGTGAGCTGGTGGCCCGGCATGTGGCCGATGGGGATGGGAGCGAGAATCCCACCGTACGCGAGAAGGAAGCCAGAGCAACCATCGCCAGCGCCTATCGCCAGCCAGCCAGAGACCCCATTGCCGCGCCGAAAGAACGCGCCCGGCAGGTGGTCAACCAGCTCGTCGGGCAGTATCAGGTCGAACAGAAACCAGAGCGTCCGACGACTCAGCAGATCGTCGAAGCGGTCGAAGCCTGTATTCATCTGAATTCGGTCGAGTGGGCTGAGGAGCGCCAGCGCCTCAAGGCATTGTGCGGCGATGGGCTGAAGATCAGCGATATTGACCGCCTCTATAAGGAGAAGAAGCGTGAACTGGCTCGCCAGCGCCAGCAGGAGTATGTGGACACCGAGAGCTATATCCTGCTCGATGGCAGGATGGTCTACCGCAAGGAGAGCTATCGCGGGACGATGGAAAAGACCGTCGCCGACTGGTCAGTGACCGTACTGCACCAGACCTGCCAGGTCGATGACGACGGCAAGGAAGTCCATCATACTGCGCTGGAACTGCGGCGAGGCGAGGCGCTCAAGCGGCTGGACGTGCCGGGCGATGTGTTCGTCGATGATGTCGCCTTGCGGCGCTTCATTGGCGCGAATGCTGGCTCGCAGTACGTCGTGCGGGCGGGGATGAGCAAGCATCTCGTCCCTGCCATCGTCCATCTGTCCGGCGAGTTCGCAACGCATCGGCACTACAACTTCATGGGCTGGATGCAGTTGGACGGCAGATGGGTGTATGTGTCGCCGGGGGATTGCATCACAGCGAAGGGCAAGCTGGCTGAACCGCCGTCGGTGGAGCTGGATCACCGTCTGCGTGATTACGGTCTACAAGTGTCAAGCTGGACTGACAGCCTGGCGGCGTTCGATGCGGTAACGAAGGTTCTACCGCCGCACCTGGCATCCTGTCTGATCGCCTTTGCACTCCTACCCGTGCTTCAGCGTTTCTTCCCGACGACAGCCACGCGGCCAGCCGTGCATCTGGTCGGCACGTCGGGTAGTGGCAAGAGTGAGATCGCATCTCTGCTGAGTAGCTTCTACGGGCAGTTCAGCCGCGACACACCGCCTGCCCAGTGGGGCGACACCATCAATACCGTCGAAACACTCGGTTATCCGCTGGCGGATGCGTTGTACTGGGTGGATGACTACAAGAGCATCTACGCCGACGAAAAGACCTTCACCCGCTTCCTGCAAAGCTACTCACGGGGCATGGGGCGCGGACGGCTGACCCGCGAGGCGAAGGTGCGCCAGGAGAAGCCCTGTCGTGGCCTGATTCTTTCCACCGGTGAAACCACCATTGAGGGTGAGATGTCGGTGATTGCACGAATGCTGGTGCTGGAAGTGCCGCCGTGGGAACGGCGCGACCCGGACGGGCAGGCGCTCGTTCATGCCGAAGGATTGCGCGACAATCTGCCCGGTTTCACCGCCCATTTTGCCTCGTGGGTGGCGAAACAGCTTGAAAACAATGATCTGAAGGAAGACATCACCAACCGCTTCAGCCAGAATGTGAAGGGCTACAAGGCGAGGCTCGCCGCTGAGATCGGCAGGCAGTCCAACAACGACCGCGTGGTCAAGAATTGGGCGGTGCTGGTGACGGTCTATCAACTGCTGTCGAAGTTCCTGCAAGAGGTGGACGAGAAGTATTCACTTCCCGCATGGCAGGATGTGATTGTGGAAAGCGTCCGCACATTGCGGCAGGAACGTGCCAGCGAGGTGTTTCTCGATATTCTGGGGCAACTTATTGCGGGTGGGCAGGCAGTGATTGACGATGATATGGAGAATCCGCGTGAGTATCCACCCGGTGTGACGGTTGTTGGCTACATGGATCAGGGATTTGTGTATCTGCTGCCGGAGATTGCTCACCGGGAAGTTAACCGGGTACAGCCGCTGCGGTTCACCGTGACGGCGATTGGGATGCAGTTGAAAGAAGATGGGCTACTCGTCCCCGGACCGAACAACCTCAGCACACAGAAGCGGGTGCGTGGCGGGCGTGTGCGATTCTGGCAGCTCACCTCTGACGCTTTGGGCTGTGACACTTGAACCGCCTGAGACGGGCATCCGATAAACCGCAAAAGGTGCGGGACAAGTGCCTTATATCTACCTGAGTTGGTTGAGACACTTGAGACTCTCTACAACAGTAGGGGGTCTCTT
>SZPD01000250.1 GCA_030263515.1 Anaerolineae bacterium CFX9
TGCCCTCAGATTGAGGGATAGTTCAACGGTAGAACAGTGGACTCTGGATCCATTAATCTTGGTTCGAATCCAGGTCCCTCAGCAAAAAACGGCGGAGAAGTGTCTCTGCCGTTTTTGTTTTGACATACGTCAGGATACGGCAGAATCAAAAAGGACTCTGGTCACGGATACGACCAAAGCCCTGCTTTGTCCGCCTGAAATGCGCTTCAGCCGCCGCTTTTCTGAATCTTCGCCCACTCATCCTTGAGTGTGACGGTGCGGTTGAAAACCAGCTTTTCCGGCGTTGAGTCCGGATCGACGGTGAAATATCCCAAACGCTCAAACTGATAGTGCGTGCCGGGTGCTGCGCCTCTTACGCCCGGTTCCAGGAAGGCGCGCTCGATCACTTCCAGCGACTGTGGGTTGAGATAGTCGGTGAAATCCTTGTCATCGTCCATCTCGCTGGCTTCCGCCACCGTCAGCAGATTGTTATAGATGCGCACTTCTGCCTCAACAGCCTGCCGCACGCTCACCCAGTGCATGGTCGCCTTGACCTTGCGCCCGTCTGGCGCATCGCCGCCGCGCGTGGCCGGGTCATAAGTGCAGCGGAGTTCCACAATATTCCCGTCTGCATCGCGGATCACTTCATCGCAGGTGATGAAGTAGGCAGCGCGCAGCCGCACTTCGCGGCCGGGCGCAAGCCGGAAGAACTTCGGCGGAGGATCTTCCATGAAGTCATCCTGCTCGATATACAGCTCACGCGAGAAGGGAACCCTGCGTGTGCCGAGGGAAGGATCTTCCGGATTGATCAGCGCCTCAAATTCCTCGACCTGATCCTCCGGATAGTTAGTCAGCACCACCTTGAGCGGCTTGAGCACGCCCATCACGCGCGGCGCGATCCTGTTCAGGTCCTGACGCGCACAGTATTCGAGCATCTGAAGATCGATGATGCCATTTGATTTTGAGACGCCGATCATGTCGCAAAAATCGCGGATCGATTTCGGCGTGAAACCGCGCCGCCGGAACCCCGACAGCGTGGGCATCCGTGGATCATCCCAGCCGCGAACATGCCCTTCCTGCACCAGCCTGATCAGCTTGCGTTTGCTCAAAACGGTGTATGTCAGGTTGAGGCGCGCAAACTCGATCTGCTGCGGATGGTAAATGCCGAGCTTCTCGATGCACCAGTCATAGAGCGGACGGTGATCCTCAAATTCGAGCGTGCAGATCGAGTGCGTAATCCCCTCGATCGAGTCGCTCTGACCATGCGCCCAGTCATACATCGGATAGATGCACCATGCATCCCCCGTCCGCGGATGATGGGCGTGCAGGATACGGTAAAGCACCGGATCACGCAGGTTGAGATTGGGCGAACTCATATCGATCTTGGCACGCAGAACGCATTCGCCTTCCCTGAATTCTCCCCTGCGCATCCGCTCAAAAAGATCGAGATTTTCCTCAATCGGACGGTCACGATACGGGCTGTTCCTGCCCGGCTGCGTCAGTGTGCCGCGATACTCGCGAATCTGCTCAGCCGTCAACTGATCGACATAGGCATCGCCCTGCCTGATCAACTGGACTGCCCACTGATAAAGCTGCTCGAAATAGTCCGATGCGTAGTACAGACCGTCCCACTGGAAGCCGAGCCAGCGCACATCCTCGATGATCGAGTCGATGTATTCCTGTTCTTCCTTGGTTGGGTTGGTATCATCGAAGCGCAGGTTCGTCTTGCCGCCGTAATCTGCCGCAATGCCAAAGTTCAGGCAGATCGACTTGGCATGACCGATATGCAGAAACCCGTTCGGCTCCGGTGGGAAACGGGTGTGTACCCGTCCGCCAAAGCGCCCGGTGCGGTTGTGCTCGTCGATGATCTCGCGGATGAAATTGGTTTTGCTGGCTGAGGCGGCACCCTCAGTGCTGGCGTTTTCGAGGTCGATCGCCATCTTGCGTTCATTCCCGTCTACTGAAATGGTGAAAAATCGCTGCGTGAGCGTCCCTATTGTATCACCGTGAGTCCCGGCAACAATCGGGAATTGCGCGGCATTATATCCACCCCATCGGTGATCGACGGCGCGGTTGGCTACAATAAACTAAGAGCGCAAAAGACATTTTCAGAGGGAACGTCATGCAGATCAGGGATATGAACTGGCAGCAGGTTGAAGCCTATCTTGGCGGCGATGATCGCTGTGTGCTGCCGCTGGGCAGCACGGAGCAGCACGCCTACCTCAGTCTGTGCGTGGATAACATCCTGGCAGAGCGCGTCGCCATCGAGTCGGCAGAACCGCTCGGCGTTCCGGTGTTCCCCGTGCTGAACTATGGCGTCACTCCGTATTTTCGCGCCTTCCCCGGCAGCGTATCCGTGCGTGTGCAGACGTATCTCAGCCTGCTGGAAGACGTGCTGAACAGCCTGTATGAGCAGGGCTTCCGCCGCATCCTGATCGTCAACGGGCACGGCGGCAACAGCGTTGCGATGAACTTCTGCATCGAGTGGATGGCAGAACACGAGGACGCGGTGATCAAATTTCATAACTGGTGGGATGCCCCCAAAACGATCGCGAAAGTTACATCGATCGATCCAGTCGCCTCACATGCTTCATGGATGGAAAACTTCCCGTGGACGCGGCTTCCCGGCGTGAGCATGCCTGATACGCCGAAGCCGCCGCTGGATATGGCACGCCTGCGCAGCCTGTCCCCCGCCAGAACGCGCGAATATCTGGGCGATGGCAACTATGCCGGTTTGTATCAGCGCGCAGACGACGAGATGCTTGCGATCTGGCAGGTGGCGATCGAGGAAACACGCGCCCTGCTCACGGAAGACTGGTAAGGCGAGCATGGAGATCGCATTCACCGGGAAGACCGCCATCGTCACAGGCGCTGCGCATGGCATCGGGCGGGCGATCTGCGCTGCGCTGGCTGCGCGGGGAGCCGTCGTGTGGGCGCTTGACATCCTCGAAGATGAGCTTCGGCAGACACAGGCGGCCTGCGCCGATGCGAGCGGGCGCTGCGAAATCCGCCTGCTCGATATTCGCGATCGGGGCGCGGTGCAGCGTGTCGTCGCCGAAATCGAAGCGCAGCACGACCATGCCGATATTCTGGTCAATAACGCGGGCGGTGTGCTGGGTTACGTGGGCAAACCGATCGAGCAGGTCTCGGAAGCCGAGTGGAACGACATCCTGGCAGTCAACCTGACGGGCGGCTTCTGGCTGGCGCAAGCCGTCGTGCCGGGGATGAAACGCGCTGGTTCGGGCAGGATCATCACCATCAGCAGCGGAGCCGGGCTGAATATCAGCCTGACCGGCATTCAGGCGTATGCCACGGCAAAAGCCGGCGCGATCCACCTGGTGCGGCAGCTTGCTCACGAGCTGGGGAAGTTCGGGATCACCGTCAACAGCATCGCGCCGGGTTTCATCCGCTCCAACCCGAACACGGAGCGGCAGTGGCAGTCCTACGGCGACGCGGGACAGAAGGCGCTGGTTGAGAACATCGCCATGCGCCGCCTGGGAACGCCGGAAGATATCGCGCATGGCGTTCTGTTTCTGGCGTCGGAATATGCGGGCTGGATCACAGGGCAGGTGCTGGCGATCGACGGTGGCAGGTGACCGTCTATTTGGCGCGTTTGAGCGGAGGCATGGTATAGTCAGCGCTTAAATAATAATCTTCCTAGCGCCGCGTGTGTTCATGGACGACCCCGGCAGACAAGGTAAAGCGCTTATGCAGGTCAAGGGAATGCTGACGCTCGACGAACTGCGTCAGAAAGTCGAATCAGGCGAGATCGAAACAGTCGTCACCGTCTTCACCGATCACTACGGTCGCTACATGGGTAAACGGGTAACAGGAGAGTTCTTTCTGGAGCACACCGCACAGTCCGGTATGCATGCCTGCAACTATCTGCTGACCGTCGATATGCCGATGGAACCTGTGCCCGGCTACCGCTTCGCCAACTGGGAGCTGGGCTATGGCGATTTTCACTGCGTCCCCGACCTGGGCACGCTGCGGATGGCAACATGGCTGGAAAAGTCGGCGCTGGTGATCTGCGACCTGTATGACGAAAAGGCGCACACGCTCATTTCCGTCGCGCCGCGCAGCATCCTGCGCAGGCAGATCGAGGCGGCGTCCGAAATGCGGTTCGTGGCGCAGGGCGCTTCAGAGCTTGAATATTTCATTTTTGATGAAACCTATCGCAGCGCCAAAGAGAAACATTACGTCGAACTGCGCCATTTCGGCGATTACATCGAGGATTATCACATCCTGCAGGGCACGCGCGAGGAAGTGCTGAACGCCGCCGCCCGCAAACACCTGACTCAAAGCGGCGTGCCGGTCGAGTTCACCAAAGGCGAGTGGGGACCGGGGCAGCATGAACTCAACGTGCGCTATGCCGACCTGCTGACCAGCGCTGACCGGCACACGATCTACAAGCAGTGCCTGAAGGAACTGGCGCACGGACTCGGCTTGTCGGTCAGCTTCATGGCGAAGGTGGATGAGCGCTACGCCGGATCAAGCAGTCATCTGCATCTCAGCCTGTGGAACGCCGCGCTGGACTACAATATGTTCTTCGGCGGCGAGCAGTTCGGCCCCGTCCATGCGTCAGATACATTCCGCTGGTTCCTCGGCGGCTGGATCGCGCATACGTATGAACTGATGCCGTTCTATGCGCCAACGATCAACTCGTACAAACGCTATCAGTCCGGCTCATGGGCCCCGACGACGCTGGCATGGAGCCACGATAACCGCACGGCTGGCTTCCGTGTGATCGGGAGCGGGCCATCGCTGAGGATCGAGTCGCGCATTCCCGGCGCGGACATCAACCCCTACCTGGCGTATGCCGCCGCGCTGGCATCCGGGCTGGACGGCATCCGCAACCGGATCGAGCCGCCGCCGATCTTCGAAGGCGACGTATACTCAGCCAAAGACCTGCCCCGCGTACCGCATTCCCTGCGCGACGCGATCGAGGCGATGGAAAAGAGCGAGTTTGCGCGGGCAGCATTCGGCGATGATGTGATCGAGCATTACCTGCACTTCTACAGGACAGAGCAGGCGGCATTCGATCGCGCGGTGACCAACTGGGAGCGCGCCCGCTATTTTGAGCAGATCTGAATTCACGGGAGAAAACCATGCGGCTCAAGGATAAAGTTGCGCTGATCACCGGCGCAGGCAGCGGCATCGGTCGCGAGACCGCCCTGCTGTTCGCCCAGGAAGGGGCGAAAGTCGTCGTCGCGGATGTCAACGATACGGCAGGCGAAACAACCGCCAGCGATATCACGGCGGCTGGCGGCAGCGCGGTCTACGTTCATGCGGATGTTTCAAAGGCGGCGGACTGCGAGCATATGGTGCGCGCTGCCGAACAGACCTTCGGCGCGCTGCACGTGTTGTTCAACAATGCCGGCATCATGCACAGCGATGATGATAATGCAGTGACCACCGAAGAAGCTGTCTGGGATCTGACGATGGCGATCAACCTGAAAGGCGTCTTCTTCGGCTGCAAGTACGGCATCCCGGCGATCCGGCGCGCGGGCGGCGGCTCGATCATCAATACGGCGTCGTTTGTGGCGCTGCTCGGCGCGGCGACGCCGCAGATCGCCTACACTGCCAGCAAAGGCGGCGTACTGGCCATGACGCGCGAACTGGCGGTCATCCATGCGCGTGAAAATATCCGCGTCAACGCGCTCTGCCCCGGCCCGCTGCGCACCGAGCTGCTGATGAGCTTTCTGAATACCGAAGCCAAGAAGCAGCGGCGGCTGGTACACATCCCGATGGGACGCTTTGGCGAGGCGAAAGAGATCGCCTATGCGGCGCTCTATTTGGCATCAGACGAATCTTCATACGTCACCGGCACGGAATTTCTCGTCGATGGCGGTATCACGGCAGCTTACGTGACGCCAGAATAAGGACACCCGGCATGAACAATCACGACATCCCCTTTGAAGGGCTGGCGATTGGCGGCGCGCGCGTCGCCAGCGCCGACGGGCGAACGGCTCCGGCGCTTGATCCTTCCAATAATCGCGTTCTGGCTCAGGTGGCACAGGCAACCGCTGAAGATGTTGACCGCGCCGTAAAACTGGCGCACGACCGCTTCTATCACGGCGCATGGAAGCAGATCCGCACCCGTGAACGCGGGCAGATCCTCCAGCGCATTGCCAACCTGATCCGCGAGCGGCAGGAGATGCTGGCGCAGATTGAATCGCGCAATGGCGGCAAGCCGATCAGCGCCGCGCGCGGCGAGATCGGCGCGGTCGCCAACACTTTCGAGTAT
>SZPD01000251.1 GCA_030263515.1 Anaerolineae bacterium CFX9
TACATTGCCTTGTGTGAATTCCGTCGTAATCTGAAGCGCGTCTCGCCCGCTTTCATTGCTGATTTGGTTGCCTTTCACTCTTTTTACCCATGAGCCAACGCGAAAGTCGCAGCGGTATTTGAAGGCGTTGTGTAATCACTTCAGCCATAAGGTGCAGGCAACCTACAACGATGATCGTGGTAATGTGGATTTCGGCTTTGGTACGTGCGAGATGCAGGCTGAAGCTGATACGCTCACGTTGCAGATACAGGCTGACAATGACGAAGGCTTTGCGCGGGTGAAATATGTAGTTGCCGATCATCTGGAACGTTTCTCTGGCGATGAAGCACTTCAGGTCATGTGGATTGACCAGGACTGAACACACGATGTTGGGAGAATGATCCATTTTATGCGGGATTATTCTCCTATTTTAGACGAGCGATTGTGAGGATAGATATTGAGATGAAATCGCATATTGTGATTTTTACCATTCTGATGATTTTCATGGGCGCAATCTCGGTCTCCGCCCAGGATACAACTGAGTGCGAAGACGGCTTTCGCCTGTTTGAGAACGAGAACATTGTCGAGGCAATCTGTGTTCCAGAGACGGCTGAACGAATCGTGACGCTCGACCCGTTCTATTCCTTGCAGATGAGCCTTGAAATGAATCTACCTGTCATGGGGTCGGGTAGCTTTACCAGCGATGGTGGTTTTCCAGATACGCTCTCCGCGGAAGTATTAGCGGGAATTGAGGTGATTGGAGCATTCGATGCGCCTAATCTGGAAGCAATCGTTACTCTAGCGCCTGACCTGATAATCGGTGATGCCTATTTCCTATCCGAACAATATGAACTCCTGAATGAAATTGCACCAACAGTCCTGATTGCTACTGCGAATTGGAAGGCGTGGTACAGGACTATCGCGGCGGCAGCCGGTGTGCCGGAGCGCGCAGAAGCGGCATTTGACGCATACAATACCCGCATCGCTGATTTGCAGGCTCGGATACCTGACGATGTGACTGTCTCTTTCCTGCGCGTTGTCCCTGATGGGTATCAACTCTATCGTGAAGCACCGAATGCGTATGCGCCTATCGCGGTGATGAGCGAGGCGGGCGTGGTGCGCCCAGAATTTGAGAGCGGAACAGACGAGGAAAGCTTCGCACGGCTTGATGATGAAGGCTTGACCTACATTGAGGGGGATATTCTTCTCTATGTAGTCGGAGGGTCCAATGATGACGGAGAGCAGTTGGAAGCGGAGACGCTCAGCAACCCCATCTGGCAGGCACTCCCGGCTGTAGAGGCTGGACAAGCTTATCGCGTTGATGCCGGTCCCTGGATGAGCTTTGGCGGTTTACGTTCTGCCCACGCGGTGTTGGACGACCTATTCAGGTATGTTGCAGGTGTAGACCCGCAGGAAGTCTCGCCCAACCCGTTTCTGACGAACTCCGCGGCAACCACCGAGGAAGCATCCATAACCTCATGTGAAGCGGGCTTTCGGCTGTTCGACCATGAATATCTGGCGGGCGACCCGATTTGTATTCCCGAAAACCCGCAGCGTATCCTGGCGCTGGAGATTTCGGCACTCGAAATGGTACTCTTCACTAATAAAGAACTGGTCGGTACGGCTGGCTGGCTGCATGAAGAAGTCCCTGTGCTGATGCCCGAACTAGCGCCTGCTCTCGAGGGCATTGCCGATACCGGTTATCCTGCCAATCTGGAAGTTGCCCTGCTGGCTGCGCCTGACCTCATTCTGGCGGTGGATGGCGACATTGATCTGGATGCCGCGCAACAGATTGCGCCTGTGGTGATGCCAGTAGCCGGGCTTGAGTATGACTGGCGGCTCAGTATGGAATTCTGGAGCGAAGTATTGGGTACACAAGACCTTTACGCTGACATGGTTGCCAATTATGAAGCGCGTATTGCAGAATTTCAGGAAGCGTTGACCGATGACCCGACGATTTCAATCATTGGCACAAGTTCATACGGCACATATATGTGGCTTGAAGACACTGCGCCGGGGGTTGTTGTCGCTGATGCGGGTCTGGAGCGCCCAGAATCGCAAGCCTTAAGTGGTGAAGCGGCTGTGGAGCGCTATGGGGAACAGCGCTGGATTCAAATTTCTGAAGAGCGATTCGATCTGGCGGACGCCGATGCGATTTTTGTCTTCACCTATGCGACCACAGACCCCGAAACCCTTGAAACCGAAAATGCAGCGATGGAAACATTTAGAACAAATCCTGTCTGGAATTCCCTTTCAGCGGTCGAGGCAGGTCACGTCTACTATGTTGGACCGCACTGGTGGCGGGCACAAACCTATCTGCTGGCGAACAAAGTCCTGGATGACCTATTTACTCATCTGACCGGCAGCAGCGCCGACACACCTGTGCTTAACTTTGCCGATTAATTAGCGACCAACACAAAGGAGTGTCTATGAGCTAACGCTTACCATGAGGGATGAAACTCGTTTTGACTCAGTACCCGGTACTCAGCACTATTTTCAGGAGGGCCACACCATGAAGTACCGTGCCCTTCTGATCCTGCCGCTGCTACCACAGCATGGTTCGACATTTTCGGGCAGTGGCGGGTAGCCTGTTTGGGTAAAGCGTACCAGATCCAGGAAACGCTTTACATCCCCCGACGATGCGAAACGGCGCTTGAAGGAGCGATTGCTCCAGATAGGCCGGTTTATTCCATGCAGCATCGTTTGACAGGCGCTGAATGGTGTTTCCAGCGCCTCGATCTGGTGAAGGATGCTCATAACAACATGACGACGCCTCTCTACAGCATGTGGTCGGGAAGCGGATTGGCAGGATGCGTGATGACCGCAGCAGCGCTCCTGCGCCCCCCTATTTCAATTGGCTCATCACCAGACGATCAAACAGCCGATCCGGCAGGAAGCGTTTTAAGATGAGCAGATTCGCCCTGTAACCCCCGGTGTAGCGCGGGCGCGGGTGGCGGGCGGATATGGCCCGCACGATCAGATCGCCGATGACGGATGGCGGCGCGTTTCGATCACTGACCGCCGAAAAGCTGGCCAGCACCTTTTCCCCCAAAGCCAGATAGGCGGATTGTCCCAGCGCCTGCTCCATGTGCTGCCTGGCAATATCCCCCCATTCGGTTTTGACACCACCTGGCTCGATAATGATGACGTCCACCCCAAATTGACGAACCTCATTCCGCAGCGCGTCACTTAAGCCCTCCACCGCAAATTTGCTGGCATGATACCAGCCGCCAAAGGGCAAGGCGAGTTTTCCGCCCGTTGAGGTGATATTGACAATTTTGCCGCTGCGCTGCTGCCGCATGGCGGGCAGGACGAGTTGAATCATGCGCGCCAATCCGAACAGATTGACCTCCATCTGCCGGTGCGCCTCATCCAGCGATACATCCTCAATCGCCCCATAGGAGCCATACCCGGCGCTGTTGACCAGCACATCAATCCGGCCACACTCGTCCAGGATGGTATGAACGACCTGCTGCATCGAGGTATCGTCGGTGACATCCAGTGCGATGGGCTGGATACCCAGCGGTCGTAAATGCGCCATGCGCTCCAGGCGGCGAGCACCCGCATAGACCTGGCAGCCTGCCTGTTGAAGCGCGCGGGCGGTAGCTTCGCCAATGCCACTGGAGGCACCGGTCACTAAAGCGATTTTTGAGTCCATGTTCTGCTCCTGTCTGATTTACGCTATAACTGTAAACTGTGGACTATACTCAACAGTCAAGAGGGGTTTTATGCTCATCGGGGAACTGGCAAAAGCAACCGGGGTCAGCAAAGATACCATCCGCTACTACGAACGGATGGGACTGATCAAAAGTACCAGCCGGGAAGCGCGTTCAAGACGGTACGCGGAATATGATCCGAAGTATATTCAGGCAGTCAGAGATATTAAGGAAGCACAGGCCATTGGCTTCAGCCTGAAAGAGATGATGCCTTTTATCGATGATTACTTTGAAGGCCGCATCGATAAGCAGGAAATCCTGCACCTCGCCAAAGAAAAGCTCGGAAAAATCGAACGGCAGCGGGGCTATTTATTAGCCTTGATTGAAAGGACAGAGGCAAAACTTGGCCTTCAGCGGTAGAGGAACGCGAAGTTAAACTCCGAGCGGCGTTCGCTATGACGAAAGGCCATGGGCTACAGATGCAGCGAAGCAGTAGATTGGACGATCCAGGCGCGCTGGAATAATTGTTAATCAGCTCGATTTGCTCAACAAATCCTGGCTTCTAGCCAGAAGGCAGCAGATGATATCGGTGCGCCTGGGCCACCGCCTGCGTGCGGCTGCTGGCCTGGAGCTTGCGCAAGATGCTTTTGACGTGGGTCTTCACCGTGCCGGTGGAGATGACCAGGCGCTGCGCGATCTGCTGGTTGGACAGTCCCTCTGCCATCAGGACAAGGACTTCTAGTTCGCGCCCGCTCAGCGGCTCAAACAGCGTGGGCATGGTGACCGCTGTGCCGTTCAAGGCAGCTGCCGGCGCGGTATCGTTCCCTGCCTTAACCTCAGTGAAGGCGTTCAACAAGCGCACCGTGTACGGTGTCCTGTCAGCCATGTGCTGCATCAGGCTTGCCAATGCCCCACCTTTGTCGATGAATAGCCGTACATAACCCTGCGGCTCGGCCAGCGCCAGGGCACGGTTGAGTGTGCGCTGGGCGTCACCGGTTTCACGGCGCGCCGCATAGGCTAACGCGCACAGCAGCAGAATCTCAATCAAGCTGGTCACCCGGTTCTGCTGCTCGGCCTGAACGCTCAGATGCTCCAGCAGCGGGAGGATTTCGCTGGCTCGACCCTGGGCGATGCGGACCTGGGCGAGAGTCAGATACTCAAATTCATCCCAATACGCCGGTCTTGCTGCTCCATCCAGGCGGCTCTTTTTCGCCCATTCACCAGCTGCGGTCAGGTTGCCTTCTGCCAGCCACAGGCGGGCTTGCAGCGCCTGCAAATGGCGCAGCAGCGGTGCCAGCCGGGCACGCCGGATCAGGCGTTCCACCTCCCGCAGCGTCGCGGCTGCCGCCTGCGGCTGGTGCAGCGCGTGCTGGCTCTGGGCGAGGGTGAAATAGCCGGTCAGCAGGCTCTTGACATAAAGGCATGATCTTCCCAACGCAATGCCCCGGCGGGCATGACCGTCGGCAGCTTCAATCCGATTCCATAGATAGTCCAGTTCCGCTAGCCCCACCTCGATCAATCCCACCGCTGCCTCAAATTGGTCAGTCTGATCTCCTACCTGATCCAGAGCTTCCTGGTAGGTTGCCTCAGCCGCAGCGAGTTCACCGCGCAGCACCTGCAAGCGGGCCAGGTTATTAAGCACCAGGAGGTTAATCAGGAGCGGTTGATCAGCCCGTGAACCGGTTCGCACGCTGTTGAGGATCCGACCTGCCTTCTCGAGATCGCCACTTGACCAATGGAGATATCCCAGGATGATTCCCAGAAAACCCTGCATCAAGATAGACTCTTCGGATAGCGTTTCGGCTGCCCTTTGAGCGAAGACCATTGCTCCCGCAAAATCGCCGCGCATATGCGCCAGTTCTGCCCGGATGGTATAGCGCTGGCTTTTGAACCCGTGCAGTGGGAGAGGCGGACAACCTGTGCCAACATCCTCAAGGTTATCCAGCAGCTGTTCTGTCTGTTCCAATTCGCCGCTGATCAGGCATGTCCAGGCGTGAACCAGCACCAGGGTCGGGTGAGCCTGGATTAGTTCAGGAGGCAGCAGAGTTAACCAGTGCAACAGAGTCGGGATTTCACCCCGAAACAGCAGCGGCAGTGCCGCCTCAGCGAGCAGATTGGTGGCGTAGGTGTAATCCGGAATCGCCAAGGCGTGAATAATCGCCGGCTCGTACAGGGCGTTCTGGACATACCAGTCACAGGCGCGCCGGTGCAGTTGTGCTGCTCGTCCGGCATCGGCGCGCTGCAGCCGCTGAGATAGAAAATCGGCGAACAGGGTATGATACCGGTACCACTGGCGGTGATCGTCCAGGGGGGTGAGAAACAGATTGTCCCGCTCCAGGTAGTTCAGCATGGCGTGCCCGTCGCTGCGTCCGGTTACGGCATCACACAGGTCGGCGGTCAGGCTGCCCAGCAGCGAGGTATCGAGCAGAAAGGTGTAGACCGCTTCGGGCAGTGCTTGCAGCACCTCCTCGGTCAGATAATCGGCCGGCTCATGGGTAAAAAGAGTGAAAGGCAACCAAATCAGCAATGAAAGCGGGCGAGACGCGCTTCAGATTACGACGGAATTCACACAAGGCAATGTAGCC
>SZPD01000252.1 GCA_030263515.1 Anaerolineae bacterium CFX9
CTGTGGCGCGAACAGGACCCGGCAGGTGTCCCCTTTGCCGATGTGATCGCCGATGCGCCGCCGCCGCGCACCCTGGTCTTTGTGGATGGCGTGCTGCATGAAGGATGGAGGCTGCGCGCCGGTGATGGCGAGCTGCATCTGTTCAGCGACGCCGAAATCTTCGGCTGGAGCCGCCCGGAACCCCGCCGCCGCAAGAGCAGCCGCAAGGCGCGCACCCCTGAACACGCCTACACCGATTTCCGCGAAGGCGATTTCATCGTCCATACAGAATACGGTATCGGTCGGTTCGCAGGGCTGCGCCGCAGGACGATCGAAGGCGTCGAACGAGAATATCTGCTGATGGAGTTTGCTGGCACAGACACGCTGTATGTGCCGATTCATCAGGCAGATCGCCTGACGCGCTACGTCGGTCCGGACGATCGCCCGCCCACGCTGCACAAACTGGGTCAGGCAGATTGGCTGCGCGTCCGCAGCAGGGCACAGAAAGCCGCTGAAGACGAAGCGCGGGAACTGCTCGAACTCTATGCAAGGCGCGCTGCTGCGGTCAAAGTACCCGTCGCGCCAGATACACCGGATCAGCTCGAACTCGAAGCAGCTTTCCCCTATGTGGAAACAGAAGATCAACTGAAAGCTGTGCGCGCGGTCAAGGCGGATATGGAGCGTTCGTATCCGATGGACAGGCTGATCTGCGGCGATGTCGGCTATGGCAAGACGGAAGTTGCCCTGCGCGCAGCCTTCAAGGCAGTCATGGACGGCCGCCAGGTTGCCATTCTCGTCCCGACGACCATCCTCGCTCAGCAGCATTACGATACGTTCAGCCGCCGCCTGGCGCGCTTTCCGGTCACTGTTGAGATGATTTCCCGCTTCCGAACGCCGCAGGAACAGGCACGCATCATGCAGCGGCTCGAAAAGGGCGAAGTCGATATCATCATCGGCACGCACCGCCTCGTCAGCGGGGATATCCGGTTCAAGAATCTCGGTCTCGTCATCATCGATGAGGAACAGCGCTTCGGCGTCAGGCACAAGGAACACCTCAAGCGTATCCGCACGCTGGCAGATGTACTCACGCTGACGGCGACGCCGATCCCGCGCACTCTCTACATGAGCCTGAGCGGCGTCCGTGATATCAGCATGATTCAGACGGCTCCGGAAGACCGGCTGCCCGTCATCACGCACGTAGGTCCGTTTGATGAGCATCTCGTGCGCCAGGCCGTGCTGCGTGAACTCGAACGCGGCGGTCAGATCTTCGTCGTCCACAACCGCGTGCAGTCGATCGGCAGAATCCACGAACAGCTTGAACGCATCGTGCCAGAAGCCAAGATCGCGGTTGCGCATGGGCAGATGGATGAACGGCAGTTGGAACATGTCATGGAACAGTTCGGCAACGGCGAGTTCGATCTGCTGATCTCAACCTCGATCATCGAAAGCGGTCTCGACATCCCGAATGCCAACACGCTGATCGTCGATCGCGCCGACTGGTTCGGGCTGGCACAGTTGTATCAACTGCGCGGTCGCGTTGGGCGGAGCGCCACTCAGGCGTATGCGTACTTCTTTCATCCCGCTTCCAACCGGCTGACGGAAGAAGCGCGCGAACGGCTGGATACGCTGGCGGAATATCAGGAGCTGGGCAGCGGCTACCAGATCGCAATGCGCGATCTGGAACTCCGCGGCGCTGGCGATATCCTCAGCACACGACAGTCGGGGCAGGTCGCGGCAATTGGTCTGCATCTCTACACCCAACTGCTGGCGCAGTCCGTCCGCAAACTGAAGGGCGAGCTTGGCACAGCCGAAGAACTGCCGCCCGCGCCGCCCGTCAGCCAGGCGACGATCATCATCGATCTGCCACAGCCCGCCTACCTGCCGGTAGACTATGTGCCGGAAATGGCACTGCGTTTGCAGCTATACCGGCGTATCGGCAGCCTGACGAGCGCAGAAGAGCTTGAGGCGATGCGTGAGGAACTGCGCGATCGCTTTGGGACGCCGCCGCTGGCCGTGGAAGGACTGCTGTATCAGATCGAGATCAAGCTGCTGGCACAGATCAGCGGCGCAACGGGCATCGTCTCGCGCAATGGAAAGATCGAGGTTCGCCTGCCCTATCTTGCCAACGTGAACCGCGACCTGCTGGCGGCCCGGCTCGGCGTGGGCGTGCGCGTCACCCGCACGGCAATCGAAATCGCTGCACAGCCAGATGATCGCTGGAAGCCGCGCCTGCTGGATATTCTGCGCCGCATAGCGGAAAGCATTCGCTCGCAGGCGGGCGCGCACTACTGATCCGGCTGCGCTGTCTTATTCCCCATTCGCCCGCACGATATCGACAAACTCGCCCCCGGTGGCGCGTTCCAGTTCATCGGGGGTGATCGGAAAGATGGCGTTATGATCGCCGCCTGCCGCGTAGAGCTGGTCAAAACGCAGCAGCGTTGCGTCGATATAGACCGGCAGCCCGGTCGTGCGGTGACCGACGGGCGGGACGCCTCCGGGCGCGTAGCCAAAGATTCGGATGCATTCATCAGGCGAGGCCACGCGCACTTTCTTGCGTCCTACACCATAGCGCTCAGCGATGCGGCGGTCATCGACCCGCTGATCGCCGCTGGTGAGCACAAGCACAGGCTGCGCGCCTTCAGCAAGTTCCACCATGAAGCACAGGCTTTTGACGATCTGCCCCAACTGGCAGCCGATATTATCTGCCGCCATCTGCGAAGTTGCGGTGGAAGTCTCAAAAAAGCGGATTTCAGCGTTCAGACCGTGCGCGCGCAGCGCTGCCTGAACATCCATCGGGGTCATCGGCTGCATGGATTCGTGCCTCTTGTTCGTTTGCGCATCATATTTCGACAAGGTATAGCGTACACGAGATGCGCCCGCACCGCCAAGCGGAAGCTGGCACAAAAATCAAAACGCCGCCCTCAGGATGAGAGCGGCGTCAAAGAGACTGTGCTGAAAAATCTACCCGCGACGCCCGTTTCTGCGGTTTCCGTTGGCGTGAGCCGGCACGTCCACTTCCATCAACTGTTCGTGTTCGATGTTCTGAAGCAGACTGACAACGCGCAGGAATGCCTCAAAATCTGCGCCGGGCAGCAGATGCGCCAACTGCATATCAATGACTTCCGCAGAGCGCAGGATGTCGGCGCGGTACTGCTCGGCCTGCGGCGTCAGCACAATATGGACGGCGCGCCGGTCGGTCGGATCGGGACGCCGCTCGATCAGCCCCTTCTGCTGGAGTTTGTCCAGATTGGGAGTGAAAGAGGTGGCAGCGCGACCAACAGCGCGCGCCAGCTCAGATGCATGCTGACCATCCCGCTCATACAGGGCGCGAAGAATGTACCATTCGATGATCGTCAAACCGAGCGGCTGCACAACACGATCGAAGATCTGATCCAGATTA
Source organism: Anaerolineae bacterium CFX9 (assembly GCA_030263515.1). Taxonomy (GTDB): domain Bacteria; phylum Chloroflexota; class Anaerolineae; order Aggregatilineales; family Phototrophicaceae; genus Flexifilum. Next base: position 3,380 of record SZPD01000252.1, read on the forward strand.
CGAAGCGCAATATCGAGATTGCACCAAAGTGATCCATCAAATCGAAGCTGAGAGTCCACTTTATTGCTCATGGTTCCGTAGTTGCTGATCGATTAACGTTAGTGAAAATTTTAACACGTTACAAACAATATTGGCACGGAAATTCGGCGTCCCTAAAGAAATTCTCATACTTTTCAGGGGCTGCGCTCAGTCAGCTTCAGCGCCAGCGACCCCAGCCGAATCTCATCCCCATCATTCACAGGTGTAGGAATCTCTCCGGGAAGGCGCTTGCCATTCAGATAGGTCCCATTGACCGAGTTAAGGTCGATGATATGTAGCTCAAGCCGGAACAATGTCAGCGCCAGGTGGCGACGCGACACGCCAAGCTCACGCCCCATGAACCCCGCCAGATCGATATCAGGCACGAACTCGCTCATCTCATCGGAGCGGCCGACCACGTAGCCATCTTCCGGCGTGGGAGAGAGGCGACAAACGAGTCTGTTTTCTGTGGTATGCAGCTCAAAATAGCGATTCATGGCGAACATGATAATCAGGCGGCAAAGGCTTTGCAAGTCGATGGCACTGGATGGTCTGTTTGACCGCACCCGTTTACGGCAGCAGCGGAATTTCAAATGCATCGCTGTTGTCTTCAAGCAGAAGGCGAGCGCCGTTAACCGGATCATACCATCCGACCCGGAGCATGACAGCTTCCGAAACACGTGGCAGCCGGATCCTGTCATCCACATATTCCCCTGCCCCCCAGAGCTGGGTTGAATAGGTGTTCTCACGCGGGAATGCATCCGCCTGAGCCAGGATATTTCCCTGGGCATCGACCATATGAACAAAATACTTCAGATCAGCAGTGCCATCATCGAGCGCCTGCCAGACCGGCGCGAAGTCAATCTCGTCCGCCGTCTGCTCCAGCGAATAGCCGACAAACCGCAGCCAGTCCCCGAAGCGCTGATCGACAGCTTCGGCGAATGGCGGCGGCTCCATCTGGCGGGGAATACCGCTGATGATCAGGCTGCCCAGATCAGCCCGCCCATTCGGCAGAGCGAGCATAAGCGCGTAGGAACCGGGCGCGGCATTCCGCGGGACGGTCAGCCGGAGCACATCGCGCACCACCTGATCGGGCTGCCACAGCTCGGTTGCAGACCGGCCTCGCAGCGGCGGACCGGCATACAGTTGAATGTCGTCATGTTCCGGCGATACCAGCAGGATACGATACGTCCATGGAGGAACGGGCGCGACTGCCTGCCAGTACAGGGCAAGATCGAAGTGTTCGCCGGGGCGAACGGTTTCCGCCGCGCGATCAGAACCCAGCAGCCGGACACCCTCTGCGGCTGCCTGCGGCTCCGGAAGCTGGCGAGAGATCTCAGGAAGCTCGCCTTCCGGGTTCTCCAGCGGGGCGGAGACCGTGATCGTCCCCACATCCGCCCAGATTCCCGCCAATGTCCCATCCGCATTGAGATAGCTGACATAGGCGTCCTGCGCACGCGCAACCCACGCCATCCGAAGCCGGTACTCACCGCTCGGCGTGGCTGGATGCAGGGTCACAGGCATACGCTGGAACAGGACAGAACCGGGAACCCAGCGATCTGTTTCGGTCACATAAGCCTCACTGCGGCTGAAGATGATGCCCTGATCATCCTCCACCTGAAGGATCGGCGTGAAATCAGCCGCCGGCGGTGGATTGTCTATCCGCCAGCGAACGGTTACCACACCTTCGACTGACGTGATATTGGCTGCATCCGTGCCCGTCCAGCTCAGATATGGATTACGGATATTGTCATCGCCCGGCTGCGCGGGAGGCGGCAGCGCAGTTCCCCTCAGCACACGAAAAGCCTCAAAAGCGGGGCGCTGATCGGGGCCTAAAGGCAGCGGAGACAACGCAGAAGCATTTTCCTCAAGCAGACGGCCCCAATCCGGCGGCGGCGGCGCGCTGCGTGGGAAAATGTAGGTTGCGCTTTGGTCAAACGGCGGCCAGAACAAGCTGTCCGTACCCAGCCAGATAATCGGCGGGACGGGGCGAATCATGACCGTGGGATGCCCACGATCGCGCGCCGCGACGTAGATGAGATCATCTTCAAGGATGCCCGTCGCCTTCTGTTCGATCAGCCAGTCGGCAGCAGCGGCCAGATCAGCATCATTTTCATAATAGACAAGCGCATTGGACGCCCACTCGCGATAGATTGTCCAGCCGTGAAGCGTGCCCCCCAGCAGACAGATCATCAGCAGTCCGGCGAGACGCTGCCGTGTCAAAAGCGCGGGCAGGCGGGACGTGACAGCTTCAAAACCGATGGCGACCAGGATGAACAGCAGCGGAATCATCCCCAGCGAGCGCATATGGCTGGGCGGCAGCCCTCCCACCGAGATCACGCTCGGAATGACCATCAGCGGCGAAAGCACCGCCAGCGCATAGGCAGGCCGCTCAATCAGGGGCACGCCGCGCCGCAGAAGCCGCCTCACAGCGACAGCCATGCCAACCAGCATGAACACGCCTTCGGGGAGCGTCAGGTAGGGGCGATTCGGGATGTTGTAACGGAAATAGGAATCGCCGCGGATGAAGAACATCTCAAGGTGCAGCCGGATGCTTTCCAGCAAAGACACTGACTGATCAGGCTGGGTGACCTCTTCCAGCCGTCCGAAGAAGATATCAGGCTGACGTACTGCGTAAATCACCATCGGCAGCAGCGTCACCCCCATGACGCAGAAGAACATCAGCCCACGCGGCAGCCATACTCGCCATTGAGAACGTCCGGCAGTCAGCAGCACCAGCCCGCCGATCAGCAGCCAGAGGGGGAAGAGCCGCGACGCCATATACGTGTAAATCGTGCTGCCAGCCAGCAG
>SZPD01000253.1 GCA_030263515.1 Anaerolineae bacterium CFX9
GATCGAGTGTCACCAGTCTGCCGGTGCGCGTCGTGTCGCTGTCGGCAGTGGGCGCTTGCGTATAGGTGAGCACGCTGCCGCCGGGGGGACGCCAGAGCGGCTGATGACAGATCGTTGGGCAGGCGATCGGTGCGATCGCGCCGCTTTCCAGATCGAGCACCTGAACCTGCCGCCCGCCTTCGACACTGTAAGCAACGCGCGTGCCATCCGGGCTGATCGCGTAGTCCGTTACGTCGGCGGCGCTGTAGGTCAGCGGAACTGCGCTGGCGAGTGTCTCTGCGGCGATCGCATAGACGTTCTGCACGCCGGATGCGCGGCTCAAAAACGCGATCATCGGCGCATCGCTGGCACGGGTAAAGGGTGTGACGTGTGTGGCGGCATGCTGCTGCTGTTCAAATCGCAGTGTCAGGGCGGCAATGGCAGCGATCAGCGCCGCGCTGATGCCGAAGACCAGACGATCAAACCGGGTTGAGTGGAGCATAAAACGGCGCAGCAGCATTCAGCGCACCCGCTCGAAGATCACGGCCGCTGTGCCCGCCTCGATATCGCCGAAGCGTGCCAGTTCGCGCCAGCCGCCATCCGGATTGATCAGGTCTTTCCACATGATCCCCCGCGACTCGGAGTATTTGCTGTCCCACACGAGGATCGAGCCGTTGGGCAGGTTGGGGGCATCAAACCACCACGGCTGACTGCTGGTTCGCCAGTGCGGTTCATAATACTGCCAGAAAACGATGTGCGCGGCGTAAACATCGGCGGGAGATATACCGTGTTCGCGCACCCATGCGGCGGCGTCTCGCTGGGCGGCGTACAGAGGATCAAGCGGTATCGGCGGCGTCAGCATCCCGTAGATCAGCACGACGATCAGCACGACCAGCGCGCCGAGACGGTAGATCCATGCGGGCGGCTGGAGATCGTATATCGGCGCGCCCCGGATCAGCCACCACAGCCATTCGCCGCCGCGCGCCGCGATCAGCGCGACGCCGGGGGCAAGCGGCAGCAGGAACACCGCATAGCCGCCTGATGCGAACAGTCCAAAGCGGTAGATCACCGTATGGAGCATGAAGTAGAGCGCATACGGGATCAGATAGACGATCGGGCGGTGCGCCAGGGCTTCCCTGCGGCGAAGCTGTGTGGTTGGCAGGATGCCGATCAGGAACAGCAGCAGGATCGGCACACCGACGCCGGCTGCGAACAGCGGCACAAAATGGAACCACGAGCCGGAACCGTATTCCGTAGTGGGAACCAGATCGACCAGATTTCCCGATGCCAGCCTGCCGAACGAAAGCAGGTAAAGCGCGTTGTACGAAACCAGCGGAAACGCCGCCGCGATCACGCTCCACCACTGGCGGCGCAGCAGCGCATACAGCGCCCAGACCGCCGTCAGCGCCACGCCTTCATGGCGGACGATCGCCAGCATACCGAAGCAGAACCCCGTCCAGCCAAAGCGCCCGGTGATCCAGCACCATACGCCGAGGGTGAGGTAGAGCGAGAAGGGAACCTGCGTGATCGAGGTGTAGCTGGTATACATCACCCACGACTGGAAGAAGAAGCAGACCGCGATCCACCAGCGCCGCTGAATCCCCAGCCGCACCCCGATCTGCGTCGTGAGCAGTGCCGTCAGCGCTGTGAGCGCGATGGCGAACAGACGCCGACCTTCCAGCCCGCCGATCATGGCGGGGAACATGTAGGCGAAGGTATTGCCAGGCCGTCCCCAGACATCGAGCAGGGCTTCCCAGTAACGCCAGGCATTGAGCGAGATCAGATAGTGCGTGATCTCGTCATCCAGCAGAGCGCCGGGGGAGCGTGCCAGCATCACCAGCAGCCAGCCGATACCGAGCGCCATCGTCATCAGCAGCAGGCTGGTCTGCCGGTCTGGAAATTTGAGGGCGGTTCGGTTTCGGATCATCACGGTGAATGGGCCCCGCCCATCGCACGAGCGGGGCGTTTTCGGCTGCTACGGATACAGGTAGGGATGTTTGGGCTGCTCAACGATCTCGATCGACTCGGCTTGCAGGATCGGCATCACATCTCCGCGAAATTCACCGACCTGAAGCGCCCCGCGCACACGCACCCATTCGCCCTGTGGCAGCGAGGCAGTCTCTGCCCAGGCGACTGGCAAGCCGATGGCAGATGCATCGGCGACGCAGCAGCTTACGGTGAAGCGCGCCACCATGAACTGATCTTCCCCGAAGGTCGGCTCGACATACACGAAGCCGATCACGTCTGCGGGCAGCCCATTGAGTTCATTGTAGTCACCGGCGCTGTTGAACGCTCGCAGCCAGTCGAGGACGTTGCGCTGCTCTGGGGGGATGGTAAAAGCGCTGGGGCCGGGACCTCCGATCGCGCCGCTCATCGTCGAGATGCTGCCGTTGATCGCCTCGATCCCCAGCGGCTGCGACGGGACCAGCGTGCCGAGGATGAGCGGGATGGACGTGATGAAAAGCGTCAGCGTCGAGACAGGCTGATGCCGGATCGAGCGCGCGGTTTCGCCCCGCGTCTGGATATACAGACTGTGCAGGCCGAGCAGCAGGAAGATACCCGCGGCGACGTAGCTCAGCCAGGCAAACCGCGCGTTGATGTAATTGGCGAGGTTGCCGCTGACGATGTTGTACACAAAATACAGCCCCAGCCCGATCAGCAGGGCGGTTTTCACCCAGCCGATCATATGCTCGCGGCTGCGATCGGGCTTCAGCGTGGACGGTGCGCGAAATTCAACTGCCTGCATCGTTCACCTTTCATATTCCCAGATTCAGATTCGTCCAGATGCCGATGAGCAGGGTCATCAGCAGGGGCAGCACGATCAGATAGACCACGATCTTGCGGCGGAAGACGCCTGCGAACATCAGCGTGCTTTTGATATCGACCATCGGGCCGAACGTCAGGAACGCCAGGATCGATCCTGTCGTGAACGTCCCGGTAAACGCCAGCGCCAGGAAGCCATCGACAGTTGAGCATACGCTGAGCACGAACGCCAGCGCCTGCATCACCAGCACGGAGACGATCGGCCCCCTGCCGAGTTCGAGCAGCACATCCTGAGATACCAGCGTCTGCATGGCTGCCGCCAGCATCGAACCGAGGATCAGGTAACGCCCCATCTCGAAGGCTTCATCGCCTGCCATGATCAGGGCATCGCGCAGGCCGCGGATCAGCGGTTTGCGACCCGTGGGGGCCGCCGGAACCAGATGATCCAGCTCCAGCGCGGCGTCGGCGCGGCGCTGTGGCAGGGTATCGCCGCTGCCGCCCATTACAGGCGTCAGCGTGACGGGGCGCAGCACTTCCTTTGGGCGAGCCGCCATCGCGAAGATCAGCCCCACCGCCATCGAGACCAGAATGGTGATCAGAAAGCGCCCGATCAGCACCGGGCCGACCCCGAAAGCCGCATAAGTGCTGGCGAGCACGATCGGGTTCATGACCGGCGCTGCCAGCAGAAAGGTGACCCCGACCGACATCGGCAGACCCTTCATGTACAGCCGCCGCACGACCGGCACAACCCCGCACTCGCACACCGGGAACGTGAAGCCCATGAACGTGCCCATCAGCGTGCCGAGCACCGGGTTGCGCGGGACGACACGAGCGATATCCTCAGCGCTGATGAAGGAGTCGATCAGCCCGCTGGCAAGCGTGCCGAGCAGCAGAAACGGCGCAGCTTCGATGAAGATCCCCAGGAAGCGCGTGCTGAAGATGCTCACCACCGTGGCAGGGCTGCCGCTGCCCACCAGCGCAAGCAGCAGAAGCACCGCCGAGATCAGCACAGCGGCGGCGGTGATGAGCGTCCGTAAAGGACGATTTACAAGCATGGTACGTCATCCTCCTGCGGCATATTGTAGCCCAGGATTTGCGCAGCAGTCATCGGTAATGAGACTTAATCTCGATTATTACAAAATACTCATCTGCCGTAGGCAATTCGCCCGGCAGATGACTCTATTCCAGTACGCCGATGCTGGCGAAGGTCAGTTCCACGAGCGGGATCACGCCGGGCGCTGCAATTTCGGCTGCCACGGTATTGATCTGATCGACCGCGCCCGCAGCTTCGACATACAGCCGCCCGGCCTGGACGCGGATCTGAACGACGTGGTAACCGCGTTCCCTGAAGGCATGGACGACGGCGGGGATCACGGCATCCCTGTTATTTTCCAGCGCCGCCGGATCCGGGGTTTCGTAGATGACTTCAAAGGACATCATCGGCGGAACTCCGATAGGCGGCGGCTGTGATGACTGTGACACCGTGAAAAAGCCCAGAAAAAGAGCGGTGAGCAGGCTTGCCAGCATCGACATGCTGACGGCGCATCCACCGCGGTCAGGTTCAGTCATTTCGGTCTCCTGTCGCTGGCTCTGTGGCCGGATTGCAGTCTGTCAGCGTCAATGATACCCTCATCCTGAAAATGCGCGGCGTGTGAGGCTGCCCTGCCTCACAGTCATAGGACAAACCTGTATGTGTGGAATCTGCGGCATGGTTGATCTGCGCGGCGGCGACCGTGCCGATCCCGCCTTCGTTCGCCAGATGTGCGACCGCATTCGTCACCGCGGTCCTGATGGCGATGGCTTTTTTGCGGATGCCCGTGTGGCGCTGGGTATGCGCCGCCTGAGCATCATCGACGTGGCGGGCAGCGATCAGCCGCTGTACAACGAGGATCGCTCGCTGGCGCTGGTCTTTAACGGGGAGATCTACAATTACAAGGAACTGCGCGAAGCGCTGATCGCAGAAGGGCATACCCTGAGGACAGAGGGCGACGGCGAGACGCTGCTGCACCTCTACGAGACATACGGGCTGGAGATGTTTTCCCGGCTGCGCGGCATGTATGCCTTTGCCCTGTGGGATACCCCGCGCCAGCGGCTCCTGCTGGCGGTCGATCACATCGGGATGAAGCCGCTCTACCTGTGGGAACGCGATGGACTGCTGATCTTCGCCAGCGAGGTCAAGGCGTTCATGGCGCATGCCGATGCGCCGCGCACGCCTGACCTGGATGTGCTCGATACATACCTGTCGTTCGGCTACATGATCGGCGAGCAGACGCTGTTTGAGGGGGTGCGCCGCCTGATGCCGGGGCACGCCCTGATCGCCGAAAATGGCTCGATCACTACTCACGAATACTGGCGTTTCGCTTCCGGCTATGATCCGGCCCATAAGCCGCCGCAGCCGCTCAACGGAGACCGCGCGGCGGTCATCGGGCAGGCACGTGATCGTCTGGCGGAGTCGGTGCGGCTGCATCTGCGCAGTGATGTGCCGCTGGGGCTGTTCCTGAGCGGCGGCGTCGATTCAGCAGCGGTCCTGGGGCTGATGAGCGAGGAAGTCGGTGAGCGGGTGCGCACCTTCACCATCGGTTATGACATGGCGACGCCGGATAATGAGCTGGCGCAGGCGCGGCGCATCGCCGAGCATTTCGGCACGCGCCATCATGAGCGCGTGATCGATGCGCAGACGTGGTGGGAAGGGTACGAACGCTACATTTATCATCACGATGAGCCGAACGCCAATGCTTCGGCAGTCTCCCTGCTGCTGCTGGCCGAGACGACAGCCCGCGAGGTGAAAGTCGTGCTGACCGGCCTGGGCGGCGATGAACTGTTTGGCGGCTATCCCAACCATCGCACGCTGCCGTGGATTATCGGGATGCAGCCGCGTGCTGCCCGCTGGTTTGGCTGGTCGGCAGGCGCGCTCGGCGCGGCAGAGCGGCACTATCCATCGCTCAAACGCTGGCGTTATATCGGCGCTTTGCCGACCTATCTGCCCCGGCTGCGTCATGTCGTGCTGCCGCTGGAGGATGGGCTGCGGCGTTCACAGTCATTTGATGGTTTCGTATGGTCGGATGCGCTGCGGCATACCCTCTACAGCAGGGATGTTCGGGCAGCATGGGAGCGGGCACAGCATAAGGAAAAGACATTTGCCGAAATCCTGGCGCGGAGCTGGCAGCCCGACCCGGCGAATACCGCACAGGCGCTGGTCATCAATACCTGGCTGACGGGCAACGCGCTGCTCAACTGTGACAAGGTGACGATGGCGCACTCGCTCGAAGCGCGTGTGCCGTTCTTCGATCCGGCGCTGCTGGAGTTTGCGGCGCGCGTTCCGCCATCGCTCCGCATGACGAGTAATAAATATGTGCTGCGGGAGGCGGCGCGGAGCTTCCTGCCCGCTTTCGCCCTGGAACGTCCCAAACAGCCGTTCAGCACGCCCATTCTGGCCTGGTTCGCATCCGATCTGCGCTCGCGCAT
>SZPD01000254.1 GCA_030263515.1 Anaerolineae bacterium CFX9
CAGGCGCTGCATCAGAATTCAGCGCTGCTCATCAATGTCGCGCTGGCAGCCGTGGATCGCGTGGTGGTGACGACTGTGCCCTATCAGATTCATCATGCGCAGCGCAGGCCGGCAGATACGCAGGAAGTTCCCTCATTTGTGCCTGTTTCTGTGGAGGGGCTTCCGGCTCCGCTGCCGGGAGAAGATGAGGGGTAAGCGCTGATCCCCGCCGCGAGCTTTCAGCCCAGAGGCAGCGAGACGTAGAACGTCGAACCTTTACCGAGCGCGCTTTCCAGCCCGATGTGCCCGCGGTGCATCTCGACCAGCCGTTTGACGATCGCCAGACCGACGCCTGTACCCTCGATCGTCTCGGTCTCGGCGCGGCGGACGCGGTAGAACCTGTCGAACACACGCGCCTGATCCTCCGGGCTGATGCCCATGCCGTTATCCCGGATGGCGACGGTCACGCCATTGTCGTAAGACTGAAATGAGACCGTGATCGCGCCTTCCGGCGGCGAATATTTGATGGCGTTGCCGATCAGGTTGGTAAACACCTGTTCCAGGCGAGCGCGATCACCCTGAACCTGTGGCAGGGGTTCTGCCGGCTCGACGAATGTCAGCGTCTGATGCTTGGACTGGGCAGAGGGGAGGTTGGTTTCGGCGACATGACGGACGATCTCGGCCAGATCGATAGGTTTAAGCGAGAGCTGCATCCCCCCTTCGATCTTCGCCATATCGAGCAGATCGTCGATCAGATTGCGCATGTTCTGGATCGAACGCAGCACGACGGAGATAAAGCCGTTGGCGCGTTCATCCAGCGAGGATGTCATCTGAATCAGCTCGACATACCCGCTCATGATCGACAGCGGCTGCTTCAGATCATGGGAGACTGTATCGATCAGTTCATTCTTGAGCTGATCGGTCTCCTTCAGCGGTGTAATGTCATGCAGGACGACAATCCAGCCGATGTCGTCTCGCAGGGCGAAATGGGCGGAATAGGTGCGCCCGTTCGGAAGCTGAATCTCGCGGACGGTGAGCTGGTGCTGTTCACGAATCTCGTGAAAAGCGCGCTGAAATTCCGTGTCCGCAAAAACATCGTCGAAGCTCTGCCCGGTATATTCCTCGTGTGGGTACAGGCGAAATGCCCCGACAGCCGAGTCGTTGACCAGCACCAGGCGATTATCAGTGCTGATCACAACCACAACATCTGAGATGCTGCGCAGGATGACGGACAGCTTTTCGCGTTCGCGGGTGGTCTCTGCAAACAGGCGGGCATTTTCGATCGCTGCGCCTGCGCGGGACGCCAACTGCTCTACAAACGTCAGGTGTTCTTCTGTCAGCCCGTTCAGTTTACGGCTCTCGACGCTGATGACCGCCACCACGCGATCTTCACGGGTGACCGGCACAGACAGGTGTGAGCGGATGTTCGGGGCAAGGGTGACGTATGCCTCATCCAGCGAGACATCCGGGATGATTTCCGCCTCGCCGCTCCGCGCTACGCGGTGGGTGATGCCGCCGCCGTAGGTGGAACGCAGCAGTTCGAGCTGCTCCGGCGCGATATCGTAGCCGATTTCCTTGACGAATTTCAGCGTATCGTTCACCTCATCATACAGGGCGAGCGAGCCTGCCGTGGCGTTGGTGTAGCGAATCGCCCAGTCGAGCGTGATCTCCGACACATGGTCGAAGTTGATCTGTTCATTGATCTCGCGATCAACGCGGCGGAACACGTTCAGGCTGTACATGTTGGCTGCCAGTTCCCGGACCGTTCGCGTGTGGAGATCGGCGTTATGCACCGCGATCGCCACGGGCAGCGCGATCGCCTTGAGCAGGCCGATCACGCGGACGCTCAGCGGTTCTGGGCTGCTCATGTTGTCTGCGGTCAGCACGCCGATCAGCCGGTTATCGATGCGCAGAGGCACAGAGGTCAGCATATGATAGCTGAACCATTCGGATACCGGCTTCAGGATCGTCTCGGTCGGCAGGTCACCGGAAACGGCAAACAGCTCACCGGCATTCCACGCCAGAAGCACCGGGTCGTCACCGCGTTCCCGCAGTGAAATTACGGCATGGTCGTCAAAGACAGGCGGTGTGCCACTGCGGGAAGCATAGGCGCGCGGGCGCAGGGTCTGCCCATCCGCATCGGTAAGAAAAATGACGACTCGCTGGCACTGGGTAAGATCCATTACCAGCGGCGGAATTTCCTTCAGCACCGAATCGAGGTCGAGATTGATGGCGATGCGTTCTGTAATTGTGTTGGCGGCGCGCAGACTTTCGAGTTCGTTGAACATGAAGTGTCTTTGAGACCCGTTAATACCCCCGACCTTGTATTATACCCGGATTAACCACAGCACAAAATTCGCCTCAATTGTATGAACGGGGGAAATTTTGTATGATACCTCTATCCGCGTGTCACGCGCTAATTTGGAGGCGGCAGATGGATTTCAAAGATGTGGCGGGACGCTTCAAGAAAACGCGCGAAGGGGCTGACAAACAGGTTGACTACACACGCACCGTTGATCCCGCTGAAGCATTTCGCATTCGGGCGCGGATGGTGGGACTGCTGGTGAAGGATGCTCGCCTCAACGCGGAGCGTTCGCAGGAAGATTGCGCACGTCTGCTCCGTGTGACGCCGGAACAGGTTGAGCGCTGGGAGACCGGCGATGAAGCGCCGTCGCTGCCGCAGCTTGAACTCCTGGCATATTATCTCGATGTGCCGGTCAGCCACTTCTGGGGGACGAGCACGCTGGAAGCCAGTCAGCGTGACTATCTGAAAGTCCAGAACGAGTATATTGCGCTGCGCGACCGTATGGTTGGGGCGCTGGTGCGGCAGGCGCGTGAGGAACGCGGTATGTCGCTGGAGGCACTGGCAGAGACCGCACAGATCGATGCGGGTACACTTCAGCACTACGAACTGGGTGAGCTGCCGATCCCGATGCATGAGCTGACTGTGCTTGCCAACGCCGTCCAGAAGAACCTGAATTACTTCCTGGAGAGCAGCAGCCAACTGGGCGAGCTGCTGGCGCTGCGGGAAATGTGGAAGCACTTCACCGAACTGCCAGAAGATATTCGGGCTTTTGCGGCGAACCCGCTCAACGTCGGGTTTGTGGAAATCGCCATGATGCTGGCACAGATGCCAACAGAACGCTTGCGCCGCGTGGGTGAGAGCGTCCTCAATATCACCATGTAGGGCAGGTAGCAGGAGAACGAGAGAGTGAGCAACGCGCAGGAGCTTCAGGAACAGGGCGTCAAACTTTTTCGGCAGAAGGAGTATGAAGCCGCGCGCAAGGTCTTTGAGCAGGCCGTGGATGCCTACGAAGCCGAGGGCAGGGGAGACTCTGCGGCTGAAATGAAGACCAATATCGGGCTGATTCACCGCGCGCTGGGCGAGTACCAGCCAGCGCTTGACGTGATGCGCGAGGCGTTTGCCACGTTCGAATCGCTCAATGATGTCAAGCGTGCCGCGATGGTGCTGGGCAACATGGGCGGCGTCTACGAAAAGCTCGGTGACAAGGAGCAGGCGTATAACTGCTATCGCCGGGCGGTGGATGCCTTTCAGGAACTGGGCGAAAAACAACTCCTTGCGGAGACTCTCAAGGCGCTTGGCGCGCTCCAGGTCGAGGATGGCAAGCTTGGCGCAGGCGCAGCCAATTATGAGGCGGGGCTGAACCTTCAGGACGAGCTCACACCACGCCAGAAAGTGCTCAAGGGTCTGATCGGCATTCGCAACCGGTTCACTGGCGGCGGTTCCACCTGACCGCCCGTATCCCCTGATGCCTTCAAACGCAAAGCTCCTCCACGGGCAGCGTTGGCTTGTGCTGATCTGCCTGTTTACGTTTTGTCTGTGTCTTTACCTGATCAGCTACAGCGCCCGAATCGAATCAGGTGATGCGCTGCGTCTGATCGATGGCGTGAGCAGCCTGGTCGATCATGGCGATCTGCTGCTTGATCTTTCGGCATGGCAGTTTCCGCCCAGCACATCCGGGTCGGTCACCTTTGGGGTGAACGTGCGCTTTCCGCTGGAGACGGTCTCGGTCGAACCGGGACAGATTCTGGCGGCTGTGCCGTTTTATCTCGCCGCCAGAGTGCTGCCAGAGATCGGGCTGGTGCACGCCGTCTACCTGACCAATGTCGTCATCGGCGCGCTGACGGTGTGCGTCCTCTATCTGTTCGTCATCGCGCTTGGATACCGTGAGCGGACGGCGCTGATCACGTCGCTGCTGCTGGCTGGCTGTACGGCATGGTTCCCCTATACCAAGTCGTTCTTTCGCGAACCGCTGATGGGTCTGGCGCTGCTTGTCGCTGCGCTGGCATTTGATCGGCTGCGCGCACAGCACTACCGGTCGTGGGGGTGGCTGCTGATCGCTGTGCTGTCTGTGCTGGCGCTGATCCTGACCAAATCTTCCGGTGTGATGGCGCTGCCCGCGCTGCTGCTGTTTGCCGCGCCGCCGCTTCGTCATGTGAACCGCCGGCTGATCGGGATCGTCATCGTCATTCTGGGGCTGATCACGCTCATTTTCGTGCTCAATAGTGTGTTTGAACTCATCCCCGGTCTGAGTGGGCGCTATGACATCTTTCACCGGCTGCGAGGGCTGTCGTGGCAGTACTTCCCTGAAGCGATGGCGGCTTACCTGATCAGTCCGGGCGGCAGCCTGTGGGGAACTTCGCCCGTGCTGCTGCTGAGCGTGATCGGACTGGGCATATGGACTCTGCGCGGTGCGCGCCGATATGCCGTCGCTGTCAGCCTGCTCATCGGCACATTTGCTGTGGGTTATGCGCTGCTGAACGGCGTCTTCTGGTTTGGCGGATTGTCGTGGCCACAGCGTTTCCTGATCCCGGTTATTCCGCTGGCCATGCTGGCGGCCGCGCCGGTCATTGAGCGGCTGCTCTGGCGGCCGCTGGCTGCTCTGCTCATTCTCGCGCCGCTGGCTGCCTACAGCCTGTGGGTGCAGTGGGCGGGGGTATCCCTGTGGTGGGGTACATATTCCGAAGCCTATCCGCCGGAAGCGGGTGGTTTGCTCGAATGGAGCGGCAGTCTGTACGATCCGCAGTTCTTCCGCTGGGTGATGGCTCCGTCGCTGCTCGAAATCTACCCGCGGGATTTCGCCTGGGCACACATCAGTCAGCCGCACTGGCCCCTGCTGTTTGCCGCGCATGGCGGGCTGTGCCTGGCAGCGCTCTTGCCGTTCGTTCAGCGCCGCCTGCCGCTGACAGCTCAACGCTGGATGCGTGTATTCCTGCTGCTGACGTGGCTGCTGCTGACCACGGCGTATCTGCGCCAGTTGTATCACCGGGATACACGCTACCTGGCGACTGACGATTCCCTTCACCGCGCCCTTGAAGTGCTCGAAACAGAAACTTCCGCCGGGGATGTCATCCTGCTCGGCAGCCCGCGCTACTATCCGTTCTTCCTCAACTATGCCAAATTCCGTGATGCGGGGCGTGTCATCACGCTGCGCTTGCAGCCCGGCGAACGCCCCAGCCCGGAACAGGCTCCGGAAGTCATCTCCGACCATCCGGCAGCGCTGATGCACCCGGAAACGATCCCGCTGCTGACCAATTTGGCGCTCACCCATGATCGTATCTGGCTGGTGTCCAATGGCAGCCCGGACCTGTGGTGGAGCATCCGCCCCGCAGAACGCTATCTCGGCGCGTACTATCATCCTGTGCGCGTGATCACCACGGGAGAAAATACGCGCCTGCTGGAATATGACACCACGCCAGCCCCCAGCCCATTCGCTTTCTACCGGTCGTCCCGCATGACGGATCTGGTCTTCGGCGATGTGCTGCGCCTGACAGGCTATGAGCTGCGCGGTGGCGATACCTTCGCGGCAGGGGATGCCATCCCCGTCGCGCTCGAATGGATGCTCACACAGCCTGTCGATGCCGATTTTACAGTTGCGTTGTTCCTGCGGCGGCCTGACGGTTTTGAGGTGACCCAGAACGATTGGCTGCCCTATGCAGGTTTTGGGCGTACCAGCACATGGCTTCCGAACGTTCCCTACTGGGACAGCCGGGCGCTGCGCCTGCCGGAAGACTCGCCGCCGGGCGAGTATCAGCTTTGGGTGGTGGTGTACGATTTTGCGCCGGATGGAACGCACCGCGATCAGCCGGTGACTGGCGCGGACACGCTTGATGGGGTGATCGGCGTGCTGCCGGTACGGATTACGGTCACTCAGGGAGAAACAGGCGGCTGAAA
>SZPD01000255.1 GCA_030263515.1 Anaerolineae bacterium CFX9
GACGAATTTCATGGAAAAGCTTCGCGAGCGGCACGCAAGGGACACATTCCCGGCGCAGTCAACCTTCCCCGCAGTGCGCTGGTCACCGCCGAAGGCACAGTTCCCGATGCCGAAACCCTGCGGGAACAGTTCCGCAAGGCGGGCGCAGGTGAAAATGAACAGGAAGTCATCTTCTACTGCAACGGCGGCGTATCTGCAAGCTATGGGCTGCTTGCCTACAGAGCAGCCGGGTTTCAGGGCGGCGCGGTTTATGATGGTTCGTGGAAAGACTGGGGCAACGATGACACCCTGCCCATCGAGTGATCTCCATGCCGCCTGAAACGCAGCTTTTCGTCGAGCTTTTTCCCATCCGCGCTGAGAACCTGCCCCCGCTGACCGCCTACCGGATGGTGATGCAGCCGGGCAGCGCGCGTCTCATCAGCGAGCGCCAGACGGGACGCAGGCTTGCCCGCCTGCTGCGGCGCAGTTTGCCGGGTGCATGGCTGTGGGCAGGTCAGCGCCTGCTGACGGATACTGCTCCCAATCCGGTCAGGCTGGCAATGCTGATCGATGCGCTGCGCGCCGAGCAGGCAGCCATTTTTGGCGACCTGATCAGCCTGGAAGAAGATGTGTCCTGGCAAGCCGGCCCCGCCGAGCAGGCACAGTATGCGCTGGATGCCGCGCTGCCGATCATCGAGCCGGAAATTCATCGTGCGCTGGCGGAAACGGCTTACGATATCAGAAATGCAGTGCTGGAGCGTGTCTACGACACCCGCGCATGGATCGTGGATGGTCTGCCCGCCCTGAGCGTGTCAGTCATCTCGCGCCTGCTGTACGATGTGCCCGTCGAAGATTTCCTCGCCTCGCTGGACAAGCCATCCGATCTGCATGGATACGTCGCCGCGCTCAGAACCGCCACTGTCAGCGGCGAAATCGTGCGGATCGCCGGCAAGGTCGGCGATCTGCGCGCCAAGCTGCTCAGGCAGAACGATGATCCCGCGATGGAGACCTATATCACATCCGCAGCGGATGATCATGCTGTGATCCGCCTGTCGATCGGTGGTGAAGAGCGCGACATCGTCAGCGATGCGCTCTGGCTCGTCATCCGCTCAGAGGATCTCAGCCGCTTTGATATCAACCGGGCACAGGCAGAAAAGGCGCTCCACCTGACGCCGCCGCTCCGCTCGCAGATGATCAGGGTCGTGAGCGACGTGATGAAGGGATCCGGGCTGATCCGGAACAGCTTCACCAGCGGCGCATTTCCCCATCTCTTCGGGAACTGGCAGCCCGGCGAAAATATCATGCTGGGGAGCGGCAAATTACGGGTGTACGATCCTGAAGCGACGCCTTTCGATTTCGAGAAAGCCGGGGCATTCCGACTGCGAGAGAACGCGAGCGATCAACTGCGCCTCAGTCTGATCAATGCTCTGGGCGATGGAGAGAGCGCTGATTTCGTGGGCGATTTCATGGAGGCGATGCGCCGCCTGATGGAACGCGCCTTCGCTCAGAAGCTCATCCTCGTCAAAGAGCGCCGGATGAGAGTGACCACCCAGGCAAATCTTGAAAGCGGTGTGCGCGCGCTGCAAAAGGAAGAAGTGGATTGCGTGCTGATCTTTCTTCCAGATTCTGCTGGCGCAGAAACCTCCGGCTTTAGCGATGACTCCACCCTCAGCGATCAGTATGCGCGCGCACAGATCATCGGGCGAGGGCAGCCCTGCCTGATCGTCACTGAATCGCTGATGCACAAACCGGAAGCGATGCTGACCGTCATCATGGGTGTCATGGCACGGGCTGGGCATACGCCGTTTATTCTGGAATCCCCTCTGCCCTTCTGCGATCGGGTGATCGGATTGTCGTTCTCGCGGCAGGGGCGCAAGGATAGCGATCACATTCACGCTCTCAGCCGTATCTATCGCAGTGATGGGCTGCTGCTCAGAGCGCGGTCGGCACAAGAGATCCGCGCATCGACAGAACCGCCGAGCCGGGAACTGATCGCCCGTGTGCTGCCGAAAAATCTGATCGCCCGAAAACGGGTGGTCATTCATCATGAAGGCAGGATGCAGAAAGCGCTGCTTCGGGCGCTGGGCGAGTGGGAAGATGAAGCAGACAGCACCTTCTCGATCGTCGAGATCATGCAGCGCGGCATCCCGCGTCTGTATGCCTTTTCGCCCGGCAGGATCATACCGCCTTCCTGGGGAACCACCTTCCGCCTGAATGATCGCGAGGCGTTCGTAGTGACCTCACTGGGCGGCATTGATGGCACGCCGCAGCCGCTGCACATCATGGCGGAACCGCCGCTGACCATCGAACAGGCGGTGCAGTCCGTCATGACATTCACCCTCTTTCATCATGGTGCGATCACGCGCCCGCGCCTCCCGGTCACGCTGCATCATGAGGATCTGATCCGCTCCGGCGCAGAGCGCGGGCTGCTGCCGGATTCCCTGGATACCGACCTTCCATTCTGGCTTTAGAGAACAATATCAGGTGAAATCGCTGATTTTGTTACTAAATGCATAACAAACCGGGGAAATTGCGCTATAATGCAAGTCAATGGCTTAAGGGGCAGAGCGCAGGACGGCTCTGCAAACGCAGGAATCGCAATGAGCGACGACGAGCGCAGCTTCTATGACATCATGATGCTGTCTGCGGATCAACTCCGGGTGCTGCGTGTTCTCATGCGCCTGATGGATGCCACCTTTCTGGAACTGATGAATGTCTTCCAGAGTCTTCCCCCGGATCAGCGGCTGACTTCCTCTGAACTGATGACGCTGCTGGAAGATCTGCGCATGGCAGCCTGGGTAACCGTCAACCGGGATCGCAGCGGCGAGAAGCATTACCGGATCAATCTCGGTTATGCGCTGGGTCGTATTCCGCACGACTCGGTGCTGGATCAGTTGATCGACCGCCCCGATCAGCGCTATCAGAAACCCCTCGAAACGCTGACCTCGGAAATCCCCCGCGCAGCAGCCCAGGAAAGTGTGCCCGCCCCGCGCAGCCGCTCGGAAGCGCTCAATGACCTGATGGCAAGGCGCGGCGGCAAGCGGACAATCCCCAAAAACATCTGGGATAAGCTGGATACGGATGGAGAGAAGCCAGCAGAAAATGCCACGAACAGCGACTCGGCAGAGGACAACAGCGCCAGGCGGTCATCAGGTAAAGACTTATTGAGCCTTTTTTGATACGTTCTCGCCAAAAGTGTTACAATCCCTGACAAGCGCGCAAATCCTTTAGGCAGAGGAGACAGGAATGTCTAAAATTATCTCGGTCCACTCATTTCGGGGTGGTACGGGCAAATCAAACACGACCGCTAATCTTGCTGCCCTCTATGGTTCGATGGGCTACCGGGTTGGCGTGATCGACACGGATATTCAATCGCCGGGCATTCATGTGCTGTTCGGGCTTCATGAAGATGACATCAAGTATTCCCTCAATGACTATCTGTGGGGCAAGTGCGAGATTGAAAAAGCCGCCCACGATGTCACTGCGCATCTGAATGCCGACCCCAGCAACGGGATCAATATTCCTGCCGGGGGGCAGATCTTTCTCATCCCCTCCAGCATCAAGGTGGGTGAAATTGCGCGCGTTCTCCGTGAGGGATATGACGTTGGTTTGCTCAATGACGGCTTCCAGAATCTCGTCAAGGAACTTAATCTCGACATCCTGCTGATCGACACGCATCCCGGCCTCAATGAGGAAACGCTGCTTTCGATCGCAATCTCGGACGCGCTCGCCATCATCATGCGTCCGGATAATCAGGATTATCAGGGAACCGGCGTGACGGTGGAAGTGGCGCGCAAGCTGGATGTGCCACGCATGCTGCTGATCGTCAACAAAACTCCGGTCACGCTGGACTTTAATGAGGTCAAGGCGCGCGTTCAGCAGACGTATAACTGCGATGTTGGCGCGGTCCTGCCGCACAGTGACGAACTGATGACCCTGGCGAGCGCTGGCATCTTCGTGCTGCGCTTCCCAAATCACCCGATCGCCGAGTCTCTGCGCAGCGTCGCTCGCCGCCTGGTGGAATAACGAACGTACCAGAAACCCCCTTTCAGACCAACCCCGACACAAGTCGGGGTTTTTCTTTGCTGCCACAGCCGCCGCACATCAAAAAGCCGCCCTGCCCGAAGGCAGAGCGGCTCTTGTGTTGATGATACTGCTGTGATGAACCCGTGTCGCGTTTTGCTTCCGTATCCTCTACCCCACCCTGGGGGCGCTGGCAAGAACTGCCAGCGCCTCAGGGATAGAGCGTTTTAACGGTTGCGGGCGCGACCCGGCAGCTGACCCTCACGGCTCGCCAGTTCGATCGGCGGCGTGTTCTGCGGGTACTGATCCGCTTCAGGGTCAAACGTCAGCTGGGTCGCCTGCGCCTTCACGTCGATCGGCGGATCCGTGATCGGGAGCGCGTTGTAGCTGAAGATGTTATTGTCGCCAGCCACATCCGGGTCTTCCGTCGCACTGGAGGTCCAGACGATTGTCGGTGCAGAGCACAGCCATGTCGGAGCCACGTCGTTGATGGTGTTATCCGTCAGCAGACGTGTCAGCTCGGTCGCGTCTTCGTACACGTAAATGTCGTAGTCGCCATCGAGATCCGACTGGTAAGCGATCAGCGAGTCGTCCTCTGACCAGATGTGGTTGAGCGCGTTCCCGTTGACATCCGAGATACGAACCACGTTCTGACCATCGGCGTCCATCTTGTAGACGACACTGTTCTCACCATCGCGGTACGAACGGAACAGGATCTGGGTTCCATCATTCGAGTACAGCGGGTCATGGTCGTCGCCAGCGCCATCAGACACCTTGGTTTCGACGCCCGTGAGCAGGTTGTACTCGTAGATCTGCCAGAAGCCTTCCCGGTCGCTCTGGTAAACCAGCTTCGTCGCATCCGGCGACCAGCTCGGACGAATGTCGTTGCCGAGGTCGGATGTGATCTGGGTGATCGCGCCGCTGCCGAGGTCGAACGTGAAGATGTCCCAATTGCCGTTCCGGTTGCTCTGGAAGGCGATCAGGTTGCCCAACGGCGACCAGGCAGGAGCGTTATCAATGGCGGTGGTGTTGTACGTCAGGCGGCGCTGTTCGCTGCCGTTCGTACGCCCGATGTAGAGTTCCCAGTTGCCGTCGCGGCTGCTGGTGAAGGCGATCCACTGCGAGTCTGGCGAGCGCGCAGGCGACACGTCGTAGACGCGATCACCCACACCCTGCGACAGGTTCGCTTCAGCGCCCGGTTCATCCGGCAGTTCGCCAAGGCGGAAGATTTCCCAGTCACCCGTCATGTTGGTGTGGTACACCAGCCAGTCGGGGCAGACCGCACCACCAATATCAACCGGCGACCACGGCGGCGGAGGCAGCTCCTGATTCAGGCAGTAGTCGGGCGTGTTCATATTGATGACGGGGAAGCCAGGTCCGCCACTTGTACCTTCGGGCGGCAGCTCGAAGCCTGCACCCGGTGAATCACTGCCCGGAATACAGACATACGGTGTCGGCGAAGGCTCAGGCGTCGGCACGGGGGTTTCCGTCGGCGGCGGCGGCGGGGTCGGCGTGATCGTCTCATCGCACGGCACGATGACTGGCGCAAAGCCTGGGTCACCCGTCAGGAACAGCGTGTACTGTCCGGGCTGGAGACCATTCAGCGTGAACTGCGCCGAAGTGCCGGGGTCGAGCGTTCCAAACGAACCCTGCTGCGTGTAACCGTTCGGTCCGAAGACCACGTAGTCAAGCGGGGCAGAAGTCGAGCCACCGTTATTCGTCGCGGTGAACGTCGCATCGCTGATGACGCAGACGCCCGTCACGATGATATTCGGCGGTTCAACACAGACAACCGTCGTCTGACCAACAACCGTATCCACCAGGATGGTGTAGGTTCCCGGATCCACGCTGCCGAGGTTGATCGTCTGGCTTCCGCCAGCCGGAATCGGGCCGACAGTGCCGTTCTGCTGATACCCGTTCGGGCCGGTCACGATCCAATTGACGGTATTGAGCAGGTCGCCACCGTTATTGGTCACCGTGAACACGAGTTCGCGTTCGAGTTCAGAGCAGAGACCGCCAACCGAAAGGTCAGGCGGAACCGGCGTGTTCGTCGGCGTGTTCGTCGGCGTGTTCGTCGGCGTGTTCGTCGGCGTGTTCGTCGGCGTGTTCGTCGGCGTGTTCGTCGGCGT
>SZPD01000256.1 GCA_030263515.1 Anaerolineae bacterium CFX9
CTTCCCACGGCTGCCCGCCGCTTTTGTGAATTTACCTTCCTTCACGCTAGAATGATGGTGCGCTGTACATCACTGGCGGAGCGCCTTGCATGGCATTTGGACGACTCGATGTCTTCTTCCCGGATGGGATGTATGAGACATTTCTGCTGACCGAGCCGAATACGTCTATCGGACGGTCGCCGGGGAACACCATCGCCCTCGACACCGAGACGATCTCCCGTTATCACCTCACTATTACGCAGACGGATGGGAAGGTTTTCCTCACCGACCTTGACTCTCAGAACGGGACGTTTGTCGATGGCACGCGCCTGCGGCAGGATGAACCATTTCTTCTGCGCGGTGGCGAAGAGATCAATATCGGCGAGCTGATCCTGATCTTCCACGATCCCGATGCCAACCCGACGCGCCCAATCCTCATCCCTGAGGAAGTCACGCAGCATGTCGGGGCCGTCAGCGCCGATTTCAGCGTGGATCTGGAAGCGCCGGAGATCGCCATCTCTCCCGGAGCCTATGCGCCTGCCAAAGTCACCATCACCAATACCAGCGAGAAGGCAGAGCGCTTCATCGTCCGGGTATCCGGTGTGCCGGCGGAATGGGTGCGCATCGATCGCCCCAGCCTGGAAGTTGGCGCGGGCAAGAGCGCCAGCATCGCCATCAGTTTCAAGCCGCTGCGCCGCAGCGACTCCGTGCCCTGAACCTATACCGCCGAGATCAGCGTCCACCCGAAGGATGATCCTGCGGCCGTCATTCGCCTGTCCGCCCCGCTGCGCATCCTGGCGTTTGCCGGGCTGGGGGTGGCGCTGGAGGGACGGCGGCTGCGCAGCACAGACGATCGCTTTCGCGTTCATCTGCACAATCAGGGCAGCGCGCCGCTGAGGCTGTCGCTGAGCGGCAGATCGGTGGACGAGACGCCGCTCAATGTGACGTTCAGCAGCGATGCAGTCATGCTTGCGCCGGGGCAGCGTGCCGTCATCACAGGGCAGGCGAAGCCGCGCCGTGTCACCCTGTTTGGCGAGGCGCAGAGCGCAGACTTCGATGTGGTCATCCGCGCGGTGGATGTGCCGTACTACACGATCGCCCAGCGGGCGCACGTGGTCATCAGCCCGCGCCTGCCGACGTGGGCAGCGTTCGCCGGGATGGGGATCACTATTGCGCTGGCGGCGATGATCATCCTTGCCATCGTGCTGGTGACGCGCACAGGCAGCCAGCCTGTCACGATCGATTTCTTCGATGTTCGCGGAGATACCATTCGCCAGGGGGAACCGCTGGTGGTGGATTGGCGGGTCAGCAACGCCGAGGCCGTCACGCTGCTCTTTCAGAATATCCCGATGCTCGACTCGATCCGCCCTGACGCCAATACCGCCAATATCAGCACTGATAATCTGGTGGATGGGGTCTACACCGTCTCGCTTCAGGCTCGCCGTGGCGATGAGATCGTCGAAGCTTCGGATACCGTCACCGTGATCGCGCCGCTGCGGGTGACGTACTTCTCGGTCACGCCTTCGCCGATCGTGCGCTACGTGGCGCAGACGATCACGCTGACATGGAATGTCAACGGGGCTGCTACGACGCGCATCATCGGGCTGGAAAGCCTGACGACTGCGCCGGTGGAAACAACGTTCGGCGCTGTGGGTACGGTCACTTTCAGCGCTGTTCCAACGGCGCCGGGCTACTCACTGGCGCTGTCTGCCCAGGATGCCGCCGGCAATACCATCACCGAAGCCGTCCAGCTTGAGATCATCGATCCAACCTGTGCCAACCCGGTAGAGACCACCCTCTACGCCGCCCCGCGAGATGACGCCCAGGTGATCAGTACGGTTGCCGCACAGACGACGCTGATGGTGGATGCCCGTGACTCGTCGGCGAACTGGCTGCGCGTTGTGGGGCGGGGATGGGGGCGCGCCATCGAGTTCATCTGCGCGGATACGTTCCGGGTTGCTGATCTGCTGATCGCGCTCGATGTGCCGACGGCTGTACCGGTCACATCCACGCCGACGGCCTCTCCGACGCGCTTCCTGAGCGCCACGCCGTCGCCGGTGTCAACGCCGCCTGCGCCGACGCCGCCGGGCGCATTCGGGGCGCAGTCTCTGCCCCCTGTCATCGTCTCGACCGCCACATTTACGCCGGCTGTGGCGACGCCGCCAGGGACGCCCGCCGGATAACCCGACCGCGCTTTTTGAGGCGGATTCTGGTAAAATGGGCATTCTCATGACCCTTCAAACACCCGCGCCCAACTGCTGATGCATGTCGAGCATCTGTCGCTGACGAACTTTCGCAATTACGCCCGTCTGGAGCTGAGCCTGCCGGTTCATCGCCCGATCGTGCTGCACGGCGAAAATGCGCAGGGCAAGACCAGCCTACTGGAAGCGATTTACTATCTGGCGACTGCCAAATCCCCCTACACGACCAGCGATCGCCAGCTCATTCACTGGCGCGCCGAGACCGATCCGATCCCGTTTGCGCGCATCGCAGGCGAGATCTGTTCGACCGGCGGCACGTTCTACCGCGTCGAGATGACGCTGATGCTGGAACGGGTTGGCGATAATGGGCAGCGTTTCCGCAAGATCGTCAGGATCAACGGTGTCGAAAAGCGCGTGATGGATCTGGTCGGGCTGCTCAACGTGGTGCTGTTCCTACCGCAGGATCTGACCCTGATCGAAGGTGCGCCGTCTGACCGCCGCCGCTTCATGGATGATACGCTCAGCCAGGTGGATGCGGATTATCTCAGCGCGCTGGAAGCCTACGAGAAGGTGCTGCCGCAGCGAAACGCCCTGCTCAAACGTATCAGCGATCGCCAGGCAAGCGTGAAGGAACTCGCCTACTGGGATGAGCAGATCGTGGAAACGGGCAGCGTGCTGATCGCCGCGCGGCAGCGATTCCTGCGCGAAATTGAATTCGATGCCCAGCGCGCTCACAGCGATCTGACCGGACGCCGAGAGGTGCTTTCACTGCGCTACCAGCCGAGCTTTACGCCGACCTTTGGCGGGAACGGGCAGATGTCGTTTGAGGCGCTGGGGCTGGATCTGCATCGCGATCTCTCGCCGCAGCAGATCGCGCCGCAGTTTGCCGAGCGTCTTGCCAGTGAACAGGCGGAGTCGATCCAGCGCGGGATGACGCTCTGCGGTCCCCACCGGGACGAGCTGCGCCTGTTCATCAACGAACGGGATGTCGGCTTGTATGGCAGCCGTGGTCAATCGCGGACAACCGTGATGGCGCTCAAGCTGGCGGAGCTGGCGTGGATGCGCAGCCGAATCGGAGAGCCGCCTGTGCTGCTGCTCGATGAAGTCGTCGCCGAGCTGGATGCCCAGCGGCGCGCCTATCTGCTCGAACGCATCGACGGCGCGACACAGACGCTGACCACCACCACCGAACTTGATATTTTCACCGGCTCATTTCTGGAGCGCGCTGCCATCTGGCGCGTGGAAGACGGCAAGATCGACAGCGTGGGTGGAGCGTCCTAAAGCGTTCTGCTGACGAGGAACATCACAAATGTGGCGAGGAAGCCGACAGTTGCGCCGGCCACAACCTGGGCGGGTGTATGGCTCTTGAGCTTGACGCGCGCCGCACCCACGACCGGGATGAGCGGAGAGACGAGCAGCGCCGCCCCGAAACCATAGATTGCGCCGGTGATCACGACCGCGCCGGTGATGCTCATGGCGTGCATGCTGATCTGCCAGTAAAGCGTGATCAGGAACATCACCAGCACCTGCACAAAACTGAACAGCGCAAACAGCGGCAGCAGCGAAGGTGCGCCCATCGCCTGCAAGACCGTCCATGCGACCAGCGTACAGGTCAGCGAGACGAGAAAAGGGCGGAAGCGCTGCTCGCGGACGGTGACGTGAATATCGCTGATGTGCCCGCGCCAGACTCCGTAGATGATGTACAGGGCGGGCAGAGCGCATACGATCAGACCGTAGGTAGTCGCCCATAGAAGCGCCTGTTCGGTCGATTCGGCTGCGCTGAACGCGATGGGAAACGCGATAATCGCCCAGATGATCGGGGGGCTGAGAACATCCGAGATCAGCCGCGCCCAGGAACTAGAGTTCATTTGTGTCATGCGTTACAGTTCAGCCTCTTACAGTAAACACGCTTTAGTTTAGCATATTCGTCATAACGAAGGCATTAACGCTGGTTGAAGGTTTGGCACACGGAGGGAATGCGACGGTGTTAAAAGGCGCAGACGAACATCGTGAAAAGGCAGGCAGCGCACCGGTGACGATCGCCATCGTCACGGTGAGCGATACCCGCACGCCGGAGATGGATGTCAACCGGCGCTATATCGAGGGACAGATGACGGCGCTGGGGCATATCGTGGCGGCCTACCGGCTGATCAGGGATGAGCCGGATCAGGTCGAAGCAGCGCTGGATGAGCTGGCGCAGATGCCGGCGGTGCGCCTGATTTTGTTCAACGGTGGGACAGGGATCAGCCCACGCGATACCACCTACGATGTGATCAGCCGCAGGCTGGAGAAGACTCTGCCCGGCTTTGGCGAGCTGTTCCGCATGTTCAGCTATGAACAGGTGGGCGCGGCGGCGATGCTCAGCCGGGCGACAGCGGGCGTTTACCGGGGTACGCTGGTCTTCAGCATGCCGGGCAGCCCGAATGCCGTGCAGACTGCGCTTGAAAAGCTGATCCTGCCGGAACTCAATCACCTCGCATGGGAAGTCGTGCGGAAGTAGAAGCGCTACTCCACGTTTGATTCCGGCTCCGGGCAGCGGCTGCCTGCCCATTCGATCGCGCCGGTGAGATGTTCCAGAAACAGCGGCTCGCGGAACGACTCGCTGGTGTGCCCCATCGCCGTATAGAAGGCGCGCCCGCCGTCGTATTCGTGCGCCCAACTGATCGGGTGATCCTCGCCCATCGTTCCGCCGCTGTAGGTGGATTCATCGAGCGTCAAGATCACGCCGACCTGATCGCGCGGGTTCTCGCGGAAATTGTACCATTCGTCGGTGCGCTCCCAGATCTCCGGCAGTGTGACGGCGGAAGGGTGTTCCGGGTCTTCAACATGAATTTCGGCGGACGTTGTGCCGGGCGGATGATTGGCGAAGTACGCGCCGACCAGCCCGCCATACCACTCCCAGTCGTATTCGGTGTCTGTTGCCGAGTGGATGCCGACGAAGCCGCCGCCCGCCCGGATGAAGCGCTCGAACGCGGCTTCCTGCTCGCTGTCGAGAATGTCGCCCGTTGTATTCAGGAAGACGACGACATCGAAATCCGCCAGCGAGTCATCGCTGAAAAGCCCAGCGTCCTCGCTGGCCGTAACTTCCCACTGTCGCGTTTCAGCCAGCCCGGTGAGTGCCTCGACGCCCGCGCCGATCGACTCGTGGCGGAAACCCGCCGTCTTGCTGAAGACCAGCACACGCAGTTGATCGTCTTCGGCTTCGGGCAGTGGGCAGCCTGCGTCTTCGCTGATATTGGGCGGCGGTGTTGGCGTGGTCGTCCTCACGGCGAAGGTCAGCGCAGCCATGCCGAGGCCGGTCAGTATGCCGAACAGTGCCATCAATCCTCCAGTGCGCGGGGTCATAACAATGTCCTCAGGTTCCAATCCGGCGAAACGGTCGGCGTGATGCAGGCGTTTGTGCTGTTACCAGTGTATCATCGGTTGTGAGGGTAAGCCCGAAACACACAGGGACATATCGATGCAGATCACGTTTCAGAAACCGGCTCTCGACGATGCAGAGACGCTGCTGGACATTCAGATCCGGTCATTTCACAGCGATGCGCAGCTCTATCCTGGTGTGGCTGAGGGCGGCCCGCCCGGCTATGACTCGCTGGACGAGGTGCTGAACGACATGCGCCGCTACCCGATGGTCAAGATTCTATGTGACGGGCAGATCGTTGGCGGCATGGTGGTGATCGACCACGGCGGCGGTCACGTGCATCTCGGCAGAATCTTCATCGATCCGGAGTATCACAATCGCGGCATCGGCTCGGCGTCCATGCGCTATCTGGAGCAGACCTGGCCCGCAACCCGGTATACGCTCGATACCCCGGCATACGCTGTGCGCAACCATCACTTCTACGAGAAATTCGGCTTCGTCCGTGTGGGCGAAAGTCATGTGGATGATATCGTGCTGCTCGAATACGAAAAGCGGCTTTAATCGTCCGCAGG
>SZPD01000257.1 GCA_030263515.1 Anaerolineae bacterium CFX9
CTTCGCTGAAAAGAGACATCAGACTTCCCCCAGCCGCGAGAATGCCCACTGCTATTGCGGCGAAATAAATGATCGTCACCGCGATCAGCAGCCAGCCGAGGATGACAAATACGCCATCCCGCTGGAGCATCCCCACCGCCAGGCACAGGATCGCAAGCCCCGGAAGCATGTTTGAAAAGGGGATGACGGGCAGCGGCACAATCAGCAGCAGCCCTGCCAGAAAGAGCAGCGCACCGTTTATCCGGCTTGCGCCAGCGCGCGTCAGATACAGCAAACGCGGGCGCACCAGCCGTTCGAAGCGGGCAAACAGACGCGCTCCGTGTTCCAGCACACGGCTCATCGCCTGGCTGCTGACAGAACGATCGAGCAGCCGTTTTGGCAGCCACGGCACACGGTTGATGATCACACCGAAGCTGATGAGCATGATCAGCATACCGAACACCGTGCTGACCCCCGGAATGGGAATCGGCGTCAGGAATGGGATCGCGAGAATGATGCACAGAAACAACATCCCCTGCTCACCGATCAGGCGCAGCAGATCACGCACGCTGACGGCATCCTCCGGCAGTTGAGCGCTGACAGTGGCAAGCGTTTGTGACAGGCTGATCTGCGCGGGCGGAAGAGCAGCGGAAGGGGTGTGCGGAGTCATGGGGAGTTTCCTGTGTGGGAATGATGCGGATGCAGAACACTTATACAGCATTCAGCGCAGAAGCCTCACCACAAGCACCCAAAAAACACATCAGCCGGCGCTGAAAATGCCGGCTGATGAAAACACTCTCCATTGCTCACGTGCAGCGTCAGCTTAGTCAGCCGCCTGCGCGCTGGGCGCTTTGAGCGTGCGCCGGGTGATGAGCAGGATGAGAGGATTGTCCCTGCCCGCAATATGATCGATGACACTGACGATGATGAAGCCGAGCGCGAAGATCACAACTGCCAGCGCGATCTGACCTGCGTCGAACGAGGTAACAGCATTTGCGCCAACGATCAGATCGCCGCCCGGCTTGGCATCCCCTTCCCACAGCTTGCGCAGCGAACCGATCATGAAGCCCACCAGCAGAGCGACGGTCGGGTTATAGTAGTTCCTGAGCAGCCAGCTCAGCACACGGGAGAAGATGACGATCCCGACGACACAGCCAAGCCCCAGCACAGCAATCGGCAGGATGTCGCGCTCGCGCACGGCATTGAGGATGAAGAAATACTGCCCCATCAGCAGCAGCATGAATGAGCCGGAGATTCCCGGCAGGATCATGGCGGTGATGGCGATCATACCGCTCACGAACAGGATCGGCAGATCGTGCGAAGGTTCCTGCGTCGGCGGTCTCAGCCCGACCAGGATGAACGCGCCGACCGCGCCGATGATCACCATGACGACCGCCAGCGGGTTCCAGGTCGTCTTGAGACCGATTGCCACGATCGATGCCAGCACCAGCCCAGCGAAAAAGATGAATACGAACGGTGACTGCTGCGGATTTTCCAGCGCAGCGCCCAGCAGCCCGGAAAGCGTGACGATGGCGGTCAGGATGCCCAACCCCAGCGCGATCAGGAAACCGAGCGGCAGATGAGCAAGCAGTTCCCTGACCTTCAGACCCACTGCAAGGCGAAGCGCGGTCAGATTAAACGACTTGATCGCGCTAAGCAGCGTTTCGTAGATGCCCGAAACAAACGCGATCGTTCCACCGGAAACGCCGGGCACGATGTCCGCCGAACCCATCGCGAATCCTGTCAGGTACAAGCGCAGGAATTCGCGCGGTGTGCGCGGACGGCTAAAGTCTTTGTGTTCCATCGGCGATCCCCCTCAATGTCGATCGTCTGATTGATCCGTATGGTGAGCTGCGCAAAATCATGCCCGACGATTGATTCAGCGTCAATGCTGAACCGTGCGCTATAATCCCACGCTGAAGACAGCGCAGCGGGCTGAGGTTTATGTCGGAGATTCACACGGCACGGGGGTCGTTCTGGGCAGCCGATCAGCGGCGATCGGGCGATGCGCGCCCGATCCTGCTGCTCATCCACGGCGCGGGCGGATCGCGTCTGGACTGGTCTGCCGAGATGCGCCGGCTGCCCAACGTTCAGTGTGTGCTGCCAGACCTGGCTTCTCACGGGCGCAGCGCCGCGCCCATCCGCCAGACGATTGAGGAACACACCGCAGACATGCTCGCGCTGTGTGATGCGCTGGAAATCGAACAGGCGCTGATCGCAGGGCACAGCATGGGCGGCGCGATCGCCCTGCAGATGGCGCTCGACGCGCCGAACCGCGTTCGCGGGCTGATCCTGATCGGCACGGGCGCTCATCTGCCCGTCAATCCCGCGCTGCTGGAGGCGCTGCAATTTTCTCCAGAGACAGGCAAGCTCAAAATCATGCGATGGTCGGCAGCGCCCGGAACGCCTGAAGCGATGGTCGAACAGGTCAACCAGACACTTCGCGAAACACCGGGCGAGGTCCTTTATGCTGCCTTCGCTGCCGTAAGCCGCTTTGATGTTCGCGACCGGCTGGCAGCGATCACCGCCCCCAGCCTGATCGTATGCGGCAGCCGCGACGTGATGACGCCGCCTGCGCTGAGCGAGGAACTGCTGGAACGCCTGCCCCATGCCCGGCTGGTCATGATCGAGGGTGGCGGACACCAGGTGATCAATGAACAACCTGCCGAAGCTGCGTCTGCTGTGAAATCGTGGATCGATGAGGTGATCGCCACATGAATATCGTGTCGCTGGAACGCCTGAACCAACTGTCGCGCGTCGTCCAGACCGCCGCCGGAGTCGCGTCGCTGGCGCGCAAAACGCAGACCTTCAGCTTCAACGTTCAGCCGCCAGTCACCGTCTATCTGCATGCCGACGACTGCGAAATCCGCGTCCTGCGTCACGATCCGTCCATCGTAACCATCACGGCGCACCTTCAGATTCCGTTTGCATGGCGGCTCGGCGCTGAGCAGGACGATGCCGGCGTCTATCTCGCGGCGCATCGAAAGCCGGTGGTTGGGGCGCTGGCTGAGGCGGTTTTCGATGTCGTGATCCCGCATGGCGCGCATATCGTGGTCAGGACGGCGCAGTCCCGGCTCATCCTGGAGCGGGCGAACGGCGTCTTTGAGTTTCCGCCAGATCAGGTCATTTCTCCCGCGCCGAACAAATCGCTGCCGGAGCGAACGGTCTGATCCATCCCTTGCAGGCGTACAGATCACCGCTATGATCGCATCTGTGAAAGTGGCAGAAAACAGATTATCCCGGAGGAGGATATTGATCCCATGACTGATATCACGCAGCGCGGCTACGTGAACCCGAATGTGCTTGTCTCAACCGACTGGGTGGCTGAGCATCTGAACGATCCTTCCGTGCGGATCATCGAGTCGAACGAGGATCCCCTGCTCTACCCGTCGGGCCACATTCCCGGCGCTGTCCAGGTAGACTGGACACGCGACCTGAACGATCAACTGCGCCGCGACTATCTCAACAAGCAGGGCTTTGAAGCCCTGATGTCGCGGATCGGCGTAACGCCGGAAACGACGGTTGTCTTCTATGGCGACCGCAACAACTGGTGGGCGTGCTATGCCTTCTGGGTCTTCCAGCTTTTCGGCCATACCAATGCCAGAGTGATGGATGGCGGGCGCGCCAAGTGGGAAAAAGAAGGTCGCGAGATGACCCGCGAAGTGCCCAGCTACCCAGCGACGACTTACACCGCCCCGGAACGGGATGACACGAAGATCCGTGCCTTCCGCGATCAGGTCATGGCGCATCTCGAAGCGCGCAAACCGCTGGTCGATGTGCGCTCTCCGGCTGAATATTCCGGCGAGAAGCTCCACATGCCGGAATATCCGCAGGAAGGCGCGCTGCGCGGCGGGCACATCCCCGGCGCGAAGAATGTCCCCTGGGCAAAGGCAGTGGCAGAAGATGGCACGTTCAAGACGGCGGATGAGCTGCGCCAGATTTACGAAGCGGAACAGGGACTGCGCCCACAGGATGACATCATCGCCTACTGCCGGATCGGCGAGCGCTCATCGCACACATGGTTCGTGCTTTCCTACCTGCTCGGCTACGAAAAGGTGCGCAACTATGATGGAAGCTGGACGGAATGGGGCAATCTCGTCGGCGTCCCGATCGAGAAGTGACCGATGGCGGCGATACCTGAAAAGCTGCAAGCCGTCCTTGACGACTTTGAGAGTATTCATGACCGGGCTGAGCGGATCGACCTGCTGATCGAAACCGCCGATCGCTTCAACGCCGCGCGCGTGCCGGAAACGGTTGCGCAGAAGCCCTATGATGACGCGCACAAAGCGCCAGCCTGTGAGTCGGAAGCGTATGTCTGGGCAGTGGACCAGCCGGACGGCACGCTCAAGTACTACTTCGCTGTGCTTAACCCACAAGGGCTGTCTGCGATGGCGATGGCGGTGCTGATCGACGAGACGCTCTCCGGCGCTCCGCTGGAAGCGGTGGCGGTAGTCGAGGATGATATCGTCTTCCGTCTTTTCGGCAGGGAAATCTCGATGGGCAAGGGAGCCGGGCTGATGGGCATCCTGACGCTGGTACGCCATGAAGCGAAGAAGCGCCTGCAAGCGCGGAACTGATAGATACTCAAGGCGGCGGGCTGTGCCGTTCAGCCGAATGACACAGCCCCCGCCTGCCCTGCACCGGGGTCAATAAGCCATGACTCTGTCCCGCCGTGAAGTGCTGATCATCCTCATCCTGTTCGCCCTGACGCGCGCCGCGCTGACGATCGTCGGCGCGATCACGGTGCAGACAGTGCCGAGTACGGAAGGCGCAGAATATACGCACCTGCTCGATGATGTGCCCGCGCTCGATATGTGGTATCGCTGGGATGCCGGTTTCTATACCAGCATCGCCGAATATGGCTACGACTGGTTCAATGACCGCCAGCCCACCGCAGACCTGGCTTTTTTTCCGCTTTACCCAACCGCCATCCGCGCGGCCAGCACCCTGATCGGCTTCAGCGAGACCGGCTGCTGGCTGAGCGTATATCGCTCAACCTGCACAACCATCGGCGGGCTGATCGTCTCCAATCTGGCGCTGCTGGCAAGCGCCTTCCTGCTGTATGACCTTGCACGGGCCCGCTTCGGCGGGCGTGCCGCGATCTGGTCGGTGGTACTGCTGCTGATCACGCCAAATCTGATCTTCCTCTCCGGCGTCTATACCGAAAGTCTGTTTCTGCTGCTGTGCCTGCTGACGTTCTGGCTGATCGAACGGGGCAGATTCTACCCGGCGCTGCTTCCCGCCATCCTCGCCTGTCTGACCCGATCGGTGGGTATCGCGCTGTTCCCGGCGCTGCTTTATGCTGCATGGCGCGCGCCAGCCGATCAGCGCTGGCGGCGGGTGATGGCGACATTCGTCCTGCCGCTGACATTTGGCGGATGGATTGTGTTTGCCGGGCTGATCGCCGGGGATCCGCTGGCGTATTTCAGCGCCTACCAGACGACATGGGGGCGGGCATCCTCATCCCCCCTCGAAGCGTTCACCCTCTACTTCAGCGGTGAGGATGTGGCTCTGCTCGGCTGGTGGGTATCGTGGATCGATCTGGCGGCGGCACTGGGCTATCTGGCGCTCGGCATCTGGACACTGCGGCAGGATCAGGCGTGGGGGCTTTTTACCCTCAGTGCCGTGATCATCCCGATCGCCACGGGAACGCTGCTGAGTATGCCGCGCTTTGGCGCTGCTCTCTTCCCGTTCTATATACTTCTGGGAGCATGGGCTGATCGACGCTGGAAACAGGCGCTGCTGATCGTCGTCTGTCTGGGTCTGGGCTTCATCTTTGTGACGCGCTTTGTAACGTGGCGCTGGATCGCCTAGCGGCTGTTCACAGCTCGGAACAATCCCACATGAAACCGCAGCGCTGGCAGCGCACCTTGCAGGCAAGCCGGATGGTTTCGTGGCCACAGCCGGGGCACACGGTGCTCAGGCTGTAATTGGGCAGCGGCAGGTTGGACTTCCGCAGCGGAACGTAATCGGGCGGCGGAGAGGGATGGCGTGCGG
Source organism: Anaerolineae bacterium CFX9 (assembly GCA_030263515.1). Lineage (GTDB taxonomy): Bacteria > Chloroflexota > Anaerolineae > Aggregatilineales > Phototrophicaceae > Flexifilum. Next base: position 5,977 of record SZPD01000257.1, read on the forward strand.
CTTTCTGCTCAGCATCGGTCACAGCAGCGTTCCTTACAGACAGGCTGTCTTTCACCACAAATCAGTGTACCGCAGTTTTCCATCCGCGTTTGGTTCATATCCAGTGAGAGTAGGCTCGATCCAC
>SZPD01000258.1 GCA_030263515.1 Anaerolineae bacterium CFX9
CCCATCATGCTGGACATGAGACGATAGGTGCTGCCGCACATCCGTATCGTATAGCTGCGTTCGGGCTGTTCACCCAGCCAGCCAAGATATTCAGGGACTTCCAGTCCCCAAAAACCCGGCCATCCTTCCGCGGCTCCAAAGCCATCCAGCGACGTGATCAAGTCCACCAGCACTTCCGCCATGATGACTAACTCTGTACTTTCAGCGAGGCGGCGAGTTTGTCCAGCGACTGGTTCCAGCCTGCAACGCTCATATCCGCAAACTCGCCCGCGGGCAAACCCTGCTGCGTCAGCGTGAGGCGCGTCTTGCCATCCACATCCTCAAAGGTCAGGATGACGATCATTTCCATCGGCAGGTCATCGCCCATGCCATAATGTGCAGAGGAAACAAGATTGCCTTCCGCATCAGCGAAGCTGTCGGTGTACACGATGCGCTGATATGGCACGATCTCGCGGAAAAATCCCGCGTTCCAGAAGTCCTGCCCATCCGGCGAACGCATGCAGTAGTGATATTTGCCGCCCACACGAAAATCGATCGTGCAGACCGGCGCAGTGAAGTGTTCGGGTCCCCACCACTGCATGAGGTGTTCGGACTCAGTCCATGCCCGCCACACCAATTCCACAGGCGCGTCAAATACGCGCGTGATCACGAGAGAGTTCCCTGCTGCGGGCTGCTGAACGGCGCTATCCGGAGTCGTCATCCTGTTTTTCCTTTTGCTGTAGCTCTCGAAGATAAATGTCCAGGCGATCGAGCCGACCTTCCCACAGATGGCGATAGCGCTCCAGCCATTCGTCCATCTGCCGCAGCGGCGTCGGATCCAGCTCATACCAGCGTCGCTGGGCATCCTGGCGCACCTGAACGAGACCCACCTCGCGCAGGACCCGCAGATGCTTTGAGATTCCCGGCTGGCTGATACCGAAATGATCGACCAGCTCACCCACCGTGCGCGGCCGATCGCACAGCAGATCGAGGATGTGTCGTCGTGTGGGGTCCGCTACCGCATCGAAGATCGTCACCATAGAACAAATATACTACTCCGGTTATATAACTGTCAAGTTATATAAATGAAACCTGTTCCTTCCGAATAAAAAAAGCGACGCGGCAGGCTCAATGGCGCAGCTCACCGCGTCGCAGCAGCGTGAAAATCGTTATGGGGCAAATGGCGATCAGAAGACGATGCGCCCGGTCGCCAGCAGCAGCGCCAGCCCGATCACCAGCACATTCATGAAGAAGAAGATCATCAGGAACATACGCTCGATCGGCGTCATGCCGAGAAAGCGCTTCGGCTTTTTCTTCGGCGCCGCATCCAGCCCGAACTCATCATTGAAATCGAAATCGTCGATCTGTGAGTCACCACTGCTCTTGCGAAGATCGTCCAGCATGGCGCTATCCCCTCAACCCCGAAAAACCTCATTTACTGAATTGTACCGCAATTTCGATTCAGTAAAGCGTTAGTTCGCGCGCTTCCACAAGCCTTCGATCAGGCGGAAAACGATCTCGGTTTGCTCGCCAGCGGCATTCTGTGCCAGCGTCCGCAAAATCGGCGCGCCGCTGCTGTCGAGTCCCTGCGCCACCGAGACGACCACCTGCCCGCCCGGCTGCCCGATGTCAAATCGCCCCTGTGCCAGGACGCGCAGCGCCTCATTGGTGTGATCGTACAGGGAGAAGAAATTCGCGCTGTCGCGCGCGGCGATGAAATCATCTTCCAGCCGCAGACGCCACGTCAGGTAATCGCGCCAGTCCAGCGCCGCCTGCGCCACATCCGGCGTTCCGGCGACCTGTGCCACGAGACGCACATCGCCGTTGGCAGGCATCGAACCGATCAGCGTTCCGATGGCATTGATACCTGCCACCTGAGCCAGACTCTCCATCAGAAAGGCGTTCGTCTGCCGCTGAAGAAAGCGCCCGACCAGCCATGAGATCGCTGCCTGGCGGAAATAATAGGCGTCGCTCGGATACAACGGCTCGGAGGACAGTCCTTCAGTGACAAAACGCTCTGCAAGCAGATTCGCCGCCTGCTCGCGCTGCGCCGGGTCAAACGGCTGGTCAAGGCGCGCCAGTGCAGTCAGCGGAGATGGCAGGCTCATATGCCAGGCAGCGCCTGGGTCCCAGCGCAGGGTCAGATCCGGATCAGGGACGATATCGATCGTCACCCGCCGATCGCCACAGTTGAACGCGGCGCAGACCGTCTCCAGCCAGGCCGCGATCTCGGCGCTGACGGCGGCTGCCATCGGTTCGTCAAGCTCGCGATAGCGCACATCGAGATACTCGGTTGAGAGGGTTTCAGCCGCGCCCCAGAACAGATAATCCGGCGGCACATGACGCCATCCATCCTCATAGCGCCAGTAGAACCAAACACGCGCGAAAGGAATGCCGCTGATGATTTCTTCGATGACGACACGACCGTTGTACCCGTCCACCGTCGCATCGATCACGCGCCCGGTGAGAACGATCCCCTGATTCTGCTTGAGAGTCTCATAGCGATCAAACTCTGCCGACTGGCGCATGATCCAGTCACTGGTTGCACTGCGCTGAAGCGCCAGAAAATCATCGCGGTTGCCGATGCGCAGCGCTGTCACCTCTGCCGCAACGGTATCTCGCAGAAGCTGCTCGATCTGGGCATCCGCCTGCCGCAGACGCAGCACCACCAACCCGATCACCAGACCAATCGCGCCGAGAAACAGCGCGACCACACCCAACGCGCGCAGCCGTGCCCTGCGCCGCTGGCGGGCAAATTCAGGGTCTTCGCCGCTGTGCGGAACGCGCTCGCGTTCATTTTCAATTTCCCAGTCGAGTTTGATGCTCATGACACGACCTCAGTCCCATCCACCGGGGCATGCGCCGCAGTGATGGCTTCCATAAACTTCATTTCACTTATCCCAGCGCAAGATCACCCGCGATGATCCGCCGCAGCTCGCCATTCTGCAGGCGAATGAGCAGCGCGCCGTTGTCCTCCACCCCTTCTGCCACGCCGCTGATCACACCGCTGGCATCATTGACCTGTACGGGCTGGCTGAGCATATTCAGACAGGCTCGCCACCGCTCGAACAGGATCGGGGTGTGGATCCGCGCACGCCAGTGATCGAGACGCTCCACCAATGCCGCCAGCAGCGCAGCGCGATCGATCGGAATCTGCAAAACCGGTTCGAGGCTGGCAGCGCTTGCCTCAAATGCTGTGCCGCTGAAATCCTGCCGCACATTCAGCCCGATGCCGAGCGCAACGCCGCGCAGCGCCGATCCATCCCAGGCGGCTTCCGGCAGCACGCCGCACACCTTGCGCCGATCGAGCTGAACATCGTTCGGCCATTTGATGCCGCAGCGCGTGTCGTCATCGACCAGGGCGCGGATCGTCTCGCAGACGGCAAGCGCACCGAGCATCCCCACACGGGAAAGCTGTTCCGCCGCTGGACGGAACAGATAGGTGAACATCAGCGCACCGCCCGGCGCGCCCTGCCATGAGCGCCCCAGCCGACCACGCCCCCGGTTCTGAAACCCGGCAGCGATGAAAGCACCGTCCGGCGCGGGTGGTTCTGCCATCAGCCAGGACAGCGCATCGTCATTGGTGCTCTCTGTTTCCTCAAAAAAGCGAAATGACCGCGCGGGCAGCCCTTTTCGCTCAAACGCAGTCTCAATCGCCGCGGAGGACAAATCTGTCATTGGTTCGCGCATAGTGTCATTGTCTCCTCAAGCCGGGTAATTGTAGCATACGGCTTTCCGGCGCTCAGGGTTCGTTCACTGGTCAGATTGCACACCTGGAGTAGAATGAGATCACTGCTGTTCGCCTATCCCGGAGAGAGCCATGCGTGGCCCAATGTTCCTGTTCATCTTTCTGCTGCTTGCCGCCGCGCCCCTTTCGCTGACAGCGCAGAGCAGCCCCACCCCATCAGCCTGCGCGCCGCTGGTGACAGAAGCGCTTCAGGCGATCGGCAGCAACTGCGACAGCATGGATCGCAATAGTGCCTGCTATGGCTATAACCGGGTAGAAGCGGAGTTCACGCGCGTGCAGGCGGAGGATTTCTTCACCCAGCCCGCCGATCGCGCCCAACTGGTTGACCTGCGCACAATCCAGACCTCGCCATTGTCTGTGAACAGCGCTGACTGGGGGATCGCCGTGCTGAACCTTCAGGCGAATCTGCCGCAGTTCCTGCCCGGTCAGTCGGTCATCTTTTTGATGATCGGCGATGTGTCGATGGAAAATACCGCCCCCACCAATGTACCGGTGTTCCCGATCGTGATCACCACCGTCATCGCGTCGGATGCGCGCTCTGCGCCAGACGAAACGTCATCGTCATATGGCGAACTTGTGCCCGGATCGCAGGTGGCGCTGCTGGGCAAGGATGCCGGCGAAGAATGGGTGCGCGCCGACATTCAGAATATCATCGCGTGGCTGCCCGTCAGCGCGTTTGAACCCGTGCAGATTGAGGCGGCGCTGGCGCAGCTCTCGATCGTGGAAGAAGATGCCCCGCTGCCGATGCAGGCATTCACCCTGCGTACGTCGTTCGATGACACCGGCTTCGAATGCGCCGAAGCGCCGCCCTCGCTGCTGCTGGTGCAGGGGCCTGAACGTGTTCAGGTGACGTTCAACGTGAACGGCGCTGACGTGCAGATCGCCTCGACCGTCGTCCTGTATCAGCCGGCGGAAGACACACTGCGGCTGGCGACGCTCGACGGCGAAGCGACCGTTGGCGATGATCAGTTCATCCCGCAGGGCTTTGCAGCCAACGCCCGCCTCAACGAAGACGGTGAAGTTGAGGAATGGGAAGAGACTGAGCCGATGTCACAGGAAGAACTCGACCGGCTCCGCAGTCTTGAGCTTCTCAATGACAGCGAAGATAATGGATTCAACTATCCGATCGACGTGCCTGATGAGGAAGCCCTGATGACGCCAACGCGAACCCCGACGTTGATCGCCACCCGGCGTCCATTCACCGCAACGCCGCTGCCCACCGCCACAGCCACAGCAGCGGCGACATCCACGCCAGAGCCGTTCGTCAGCTTCCGCGCAGACAGCGGACAGATCATGATCCAGGAATGCACCTTCGTGCGCTGGGAGACCGCCAACATCGATTCGGTCTACTTTGAAGGTGAGCCGACCGTTGGCGTATCTGAACGGCAGGTCTGCCCGACGCAGACCACCACCTATACGCTGCTCGTCCGCTTCCGTGATGGCACGGAACAGCGTTTCCCGGTGACGATCGAAGTCACCCAGCCGACGCGAGGCTCATACTGCGGCGATCAGATCTGCGACACAGGGGCGGGCGAGGACGGCTGCAATTGTTACGTGGACTGCGGCACGTATATGTGTCCGGGCTGATATGTCATGGAGACGATGTTCACGCCGTGGCGCAAAAAATACATCACAGGAAAAGACGCCAGCGCTCATAAGATTCCATCGTCTGGATGCATCTTTTGTGAAGCAGTCGAAGCCGGTGACCGGGATGCCCTGATCGTGGCGCGATCAGTCCATGTGTTCGCAATCCTGAACCTGTTTCCGTACAATAGCGGGCATCTGATGGTCATTCCGTACCAGCACGTCAGCACGCCGGAAGACCTGCCGGATGACGCCCTGCTCGACCTGTCGGTGACGACCAACCGTGCTATCCGGGTGCTGCGTGAAGCCTACCAGCCGCACGCCTTCAACCTGGGAGCCAACATCGGGCAGGCGGCGGGCGCAGGTATCGCCCAGCACTACCATTTCCACATCGTGCCACGCTGGATCGGCGATGCCAACTTTATGACGACGATCGGAGAAACCCGCGTCATCCCGGACACGCTGGAAAATATGCAGCAGGAACTGAAAGGTATCTGGGAACGCCTGTATCCACCATCGAGCTAACAGAGCGAGACAGCGAAAGACAGCCTCATGACCAGCAACGGAAAACATGGACGAGATGCAGTCATCCTCGGCAGTGCGCGCACGCCATCAGGCAAATTTCTCGGCGCGCTGAGCGGCGTTTCTGCCGTACAGTTGGGACAGGTCGCCGTTCGGGCAGCGGTCGAGCGCAGCGGCATTCAGGCGGGCGACGTGAGCGAGCTGATCCTCGGCAACGTCGTCAGCGCCGGGACCGGGCAGGCGCTGCCTCGGCAGATCAGCCTCGG
>SZPD01000259.1 GCA_030263515.1 Anaerolineae bacterium CFX9
GTAAATTCTAACGACACGCCAGTCCCTTGCCCGACTAAGGTTTGAGTCGTGTTAACCTGACGATAGCGTAGCACTATCGTTCTATAACGTCAAGCAGGGGCTGGGGATAAATTGGGAAAACAGCCGATAATTGGGATAAATATGGCGCTGAGGCATACCGGCTGGCGCAGGGATCGCCTTCAGCCCTGCATTCTCCTGGCTGAGAATGTGAATCATATGCGCTTTGTGACCCCACGACTTAACATGGCATTTTCTTAATACTAACCACCGGACACTGAACAGAGGAGCGAAAGGAATGAGTTGGAAAGCCGACGAACTTTAAGTAAGGCTGAGTTGCCAAACCAAACCTACTTGAAGAATTGTCGATACGATTCCCTCAACCGTTGAACTTTTGGAACAAATTGCGGCACTTGAAGACGGCGAATAATCTTTAGTCAGGCTTCTTTATTTCGGAAAGCCGTTCGATTTCGCTGCTTAGGCTAGCGCGATCTTCTTCGCTGAGGGAGAGTTCGCGCAGTTTTTGCATGCTAGCGCTGGCGGTTGCTGTTTCTTCCATATCTAGCGCGATTTCCGCACGCAGCAAGAGAGCACGAGCGATGAGGACTGTTGCCTCGTCTGAATGGCGTTCCAGTGCAACATCCAGAATTTTCGCCGCGCCAGACAAATCGAGCTTGAACTCACGGAAGCGTGTAGCCCGTGAAATCGCAAATTCCATTGGACTTTGGTCTCCCCTTTGCTCGGAGTTGACTTCGATTTCTTCGTCTTCATCCCCAAACTTGATGAATGTCACCCAATTGCCTGAAGGGTCAGTCACGGTGAAGCGCGTTTGTCCTGGTCTAAAGCGCGTGATGCGTGGCAAACCTTTATTCGGAACACGTCCCAATTTCCCCTTCAAGATTTTGGAGAAATTCTGGTGTAAAGCCTCGACATCCATCACCATCACCAGACAGCCATAAGGGTTTTCTTCGGGCTTTAGCCATTTTTGCTGGATAAAATGCAGGCTGTATTCGCCCCGACTCATCACCCCATAACCATAGGGGCTTTTCTGGTAATAGGTTTTTTCGTAGCCGAGCGCTTCCCAGAAATCGAGCGTTTCATCCAACAAAGCAGCGAACAATACCGGTACAGTCATCCATTCTTTTTGATTCATTTTGTCCTCCAATTGATTCCTGGCCTTATTCTAAAGGGCTGGTGTAATCTTGGAGGCTTTAGCGGCTCAAAGTGAGGAGATGTGGCTAATTTGCTTGATGATGGTTTTGGCGCGTTCCTCAAGCTCTAGCAAGCTCGATAACCAATGGTCCGCGATGACTTCGATATTTTCGTTGGCGCTGTCTTCGAGGGGGAGTTCCAATTTTTGTCCCAAATTTTCGCTCTGGCCTGCGTCATAAGCTTGGAGCATTCGCAAGATTGCCATAAGGCTGTAGCCTGCCTGTAGCAAGCTGCGAATCACGCGAATCCGCCCAAATTCACGCATTCCATAGAGGCGATAACCACGCTGTACTTCACGCGGAACAGTGAGAAGACCATTGCGCTCCCAGTTGCGGAGCATATCCACGCTGACATTGAGGCGCTTTGCTGCTTCGCCAATTGTGACTGTGTACTCAAAGTCATCCAGCAAATTTCCTGCCGCCCAATGCTCCAGAAATTCGATTGCTGCTTCGGTGGATGTGCGTTCCATGCGGATAAGTGCCAGATACTGGAAGGCTAATTCAATCGCCGTGCCGAAATTCTGGTTAGCGGCATTCCGCAAAAGCTGAAATCTTAGTTCTTTATCGCCAAGATAAGGCCAATGCAAAGTCAGGCGCACAAGCTTGGCGTACTCCAGATGCAATTCGCTGTACTGGCGATAACGATTCTCCCCCCGTGGAATGGGCGGCAAAAAGCCTGCTTCTTCGTAGAGGCGAACGGTATTCACATGAACGCCAAGAGCCTTGGCGATGTCGCTGGTTTTCATCTTGAGTCGACAGTAACCAGTTTTCAGTAAGGGATATGCCAGTTCACAGAAGTGAACGGGATTTTCTTAGCCACAATCCTTAGCTTGTGGCGTTCAAGAATTATACTAAAAAGTCTCCATTAATATACCAGGCTGCACGTTATTCCGCTCCTTCTAGCCACCTGACAATTGAACAGATGGGGAGAAGTTGAACAAACGAGGTCCAAGCGATAAGTTGAATGTGCTTGCAAATAACTTGTCGGAGCGTGCCCCAAATGTCCAACTCCCGTCTGTATGGTCTCTGGAAGCAGCCCCTTGAACAACTATTGCCGGAGAATTGTCCAAGCCGAGTTCTAAATATGGTGTGGTTGATCGTGAGGATGTATCAAGCACAAACGGTGTGCCTGACGTAGATTGCATGCAAGCTGCCGCTGCGGGCGCAGAAGCGGAAATCCGATGGGCACAGAAAACTTTGCAGGCCCCTATGGTTCCCTGGCGACGATCAATGCCACCTTCGACCGGTTGGTCGTTTACGATGGCATGCGGAGCGGCTGCGCGGCGATCGATGACCTCAGCACAACTTCAGCGGCGGGGGAACCAGCGGCGGCATCATCCTGTCACGCCTGAGCGCCCGTGAAGATGGGTTTGCCCCTTCCAGCTCAACGCGCCGGCAGCCACGCCGGGCAAGCAGTAAGTCATCATCTTCGACTCGCTCAGCTCAACCAGCGCTTACACATCTTACGAATAGTAAGCCTGCGCGCGCTTTTCACAGGAAAACGGCGATCCCGGCGGATCACCGTTTTCGTCCCCCGTTCAGTGAGGCTGACCTCGGATAAGATCAGAAGGCGCATCCGAATTCTGGCGCGGGCGGGGAGATTGCGTCTGCACAGCACACAACTTCACGTTATAATCACGCTTGGTTTAAGTGCCTTATCCGGCAAATAATGGTATTTTTCAGGGACGTGCCTGCGCCCGTCCGCCACCCCGACGCCCAAAAAGGCGCACTTACAGAAATTGACCGGACAAAGCATGAAGCTTCTGTGAAAAAAGATTTGTTTGGTGATCGTCCGTTTCATTTGACCAGAAACAGGAATGAAGACGATGGCATCAAACATGCTGAACCTTTCTCTCTCATCGACCTTGCGGGAAGTCACATTTGCGGGAGACAGCGTCCTGCTCTCCGGGCAGATGGACTATCCTCAGCGCCCCGTTCCCAAGGAAGGGTTTCCGCTTCTCTTCATCCTGCATGATGCTCAATGCACGACCCGCGAACGTTATATCGCGCACGCTCAGGTCGCTCTGGAAAACGGGTTTGCTGTCTTCCGCTGGGACAAGCGCGGCACAGGGCGCAGCGGGGCGTCGGCGCGCGGCTCGACCATTCAGGATGCTGTCAATGCCTGGGAAATCGCGCTGTCTCAGCCTTCCATCCAGCGACGGCGGGCGGTCATCCTGGCAAACGGCGCAGGCACGGGCGTGATCGGCAGCGCTTTTGGTTTGTTTGCGCGCATTCAGCGCCCTTACGCAGTCGGGCTGATCGCCAGCGCGCTCGATGAGACGGCGATCCTGGCCATCGACGCGCCCGTTCACATCGTGATGAGCGCGGATGACTGGAACGACCCGGCGCGCTATGCGACCGCCGCTGCCAATGCCCATAATGCCAGCTATCCGCACGGCGCGACGTATGCCGTCGTCCCCGGTGCAGATCGGCTGCTGCTTGATGAACATGGCAGTCTCTATCCCGAAGCAAGAGAGGCAGTGAGCGATTGGCTGAACGATATTCTGCACCCTTCTCCATCGATCTGAAAAAGCGCGCAGCGCTCGTCACCGGCGCAGGCACTGATCTGGGGCGCGCCGCCGCCCTCGCCCTGGCGCGGGCTGGCGCTGCGGTCGTCGTCAACGATCTCAATCCAGACAAATGTGATCAGGTCGTCGAACTCATCACGGCGGAAGGTGGCCGCGCACTGGCGCACCAGGCAGATGTCGCCAACCGCTTCCAGGCCGCTTCGATGATCGAGTCCGCGCGCGACGCCTTCGGCACGATCAGCATCCTCGTCAATGCTGCGGGGGTCTTCAAGCGCGGCCCCATGGGCAAGCTCGATGAGTGGGACTGGCGGCGCGCGCTCGATGTCAACCTGACCGGCACATTTTTCGTCACCCAGCTTCTCAGCCGCGTCATGGCAGACGAAGGCGGCGGCGTGATCGTCAATGTTGCGCCGGATACCACCCTGCCAGACGGAATCAGCTATGTTGCCAGCAAAGCCGGGGTGCTCGGTCTGACGCGCCAGAGCGCCCGTGAACTTGGCAGCGCCGGAATCCGCGTTCACGCCGTCTGCCCGCCGCCGTTCGACGACGATGATGACCCCCGGATTGCGCTCGCCGCCGATGCCATCCTCTTTCTATGCTCGGATGCGGCGCGCGGACTGAACGGGCAGGCGCTGTCTCTCACACTCGAATAAACGGACTGTGTTACACTTGGCAAAATCGAAGGTGCGCGGCGGTCGCTGAGTGGCGCGCGCTGAGTTCCCGATGGAAAGGACCGGATGTCATGAAGCGATGCCTGTTCGTTGTGCTGCTGCTCATCCTCGTCGCGCTCCCGGCTGCGGCGCAGCGCTGGGGCAGCAATCCCGCCACGCCAACCCCTTCGTCTGTCGCCGAAACGCCGCAGCTTCTGCTCGGCGATGTCGGCTTTGAGATCAGCGATGCCGATCTGGAGCTGATCGCCCTGCTGGCTGAGCTTGAACAGTCGCGCACCGAAGACGGCGGTTTTCTGCTCGGTGACCCGGACGCCCCGCTGACGATCGTCGAATTTTCTGACTGGGCGTGCCCGCACTGTCAGGATTACCGCGAGACGATCGACACCATCATCCGCGAATACGTGCCGACTGGCGCTGTTAATTTTGAGCTGCGCATCTTCCCGACGGCAGGGCGCGAAAATACCGTCTTCTTCGGTCAGGTCGCCGAGTGTGCCGAGCAGCAGGTCGCCGGCGCATTCTGGACATGGTACGTCCTGCTCTATGGCACGGCTGAGAACAATCTGTATACCTCGAACCAGCAGGTACGCACCCTGCTGAGCGCGACCGGCATCGATCTCAACACGGCGATCGCCTGCCTCGAAGCGATGTCTGAAAGCGGGGAATCGCAGGTGGCCACTGACATGGCGCTCGGCAATGAGTCAGGCGTTTCCGGCACGCCTGCCGTGCTGATCCGCCAGAACGGCGGTCCGGCGGTCTTCATCGTGCTGGATGGCGTGACATATAATCGCGGTGGCGTGCCGCTGAACGTGCTGGAAGCTCTCATCAGCGGAGCGGCAGCGGGCGAACCTGTCTGAGAATGCAGGCTCGCCCGCAGGGGACATGCTATCTGGCGCTGCCAGCCTGAGGATCGCTAGCTGCCCGGCGTAACCGTCTTGGTGGGATTGCTTGGCGGGGTAGAGGCGGTCGGCTTCGGTGGTGTTCCGCCCGCGCCGCCCGGTGTCTTCTTCGCCGGTTTGACGGGCTTCTCCGTCTTGGTGCTCGACTTCGTCGGCTTTTCGGGCTTGGCTGGCTTGGCTGGGGCGGTGGGCTTCTTTGCCATGATCTTCCCTTTGTGAGTCATGCGGACGATAAGCAGCAGTATAGTCCACAAACGAAAGACGCGCATGACGATAACGCGATCCCGCTTCCGGCAGGCTGAAATGCCTGTGAAGCGGGATCGGTTTTTGGGGGTAAAAGGGGGACGTTAGCGGCTAGCCGTTGACGATCCGGCCGCCGTTGGGATGCAGCACCTGACCTGTCATGTAGGACGAATCACGTGAGGCAAGGAAGACGTAGCACGGCGCAACCTCTTCCGGCTGTCCCACGCGCTCCATCGGCGTTTCTTCACCATGCTCGGCGACGCGCTCGGCATCAAAGGAAGCCGGGATGAGAGGCGTCCAGATCGGGCCGGGGGCGACGGCGTTCACCCGGATGCCCTGTTTGACCAGCATGTTGGACAGCGAACGGGTGAAACCGATGTTTGCGCTCTTGGTGGTGGCGTAATCCAGAAGCTGTTCACTGCCCTGATAGGCAGTCACCGAACTGGTGTTGATGATGCTGCTGCCGGGCTTGAGGTAGGGCAGCGCCGCGCGCACCATGAAGAACTGCGAATACACATTGACGCGGAACGTGCGGTCAAGCTGTTCCTCAGT
>SZPD01000260.1 GCA_030263515.1 Anaerolineae bacterium CFX9
CGCCCGCCAGCTATCAAACACGATCTGCCGCCCATCCTGCGACCAGCGCGGCGTGGTATAGGTATTGGCGGGAACGCCGGTATTGCGCGGCTGAGGATCACCCAGTGACATCAGGTAGAGCGCGTAGTCGCCGTCCCGCCGCGAGACGAACGCGATCGCCGTGCCATCGGGCGACCACGCCGGACGCGCATTGTAGCTGCCTTCGATCAACGGCGAGATCGCCCGCGTCGTCAGATCAACGATCGCCAGATTCTGGCTGAAACGAACATCCGCGGCGCGCTCAAACAGGATCTGAGTGCCGTCCGGACTCCACAGCAGCGGCGAGACATTGCTGCTGCCATCCGCCAGCACGCGCAGATCGCCCCCGTCAGCACGGACGACGAACAGCAAGCCGGGACGCCCATCCCGCGAGGCACGAAAGGCGATCTGCGTGCCATCGGGCGACCAAGCCGGGCTGAAATTGAATGTACCCAACCCCTGCGTGATCTGCCGGGTAACCCGCGTCTCGACATCGACCACGTAAATATCCTGACGCTGCCCTTCGACAGCGACAAAGGCGATCTGCCTGCCGTCCGGCGACCATGCGAAGTCGTCCTCAGCGGCGCGGCTCTCGGTCAGGCGCTCGATCTGCCCACCGAAGACATCGATCACATACAGGTCAGGGCTGCCTTCTGCATTCGACTTGCACGCGATCCGGCTTCCTTCCGGTGACCAGACAGCCCGATAGCAGTTGCCGGGGCCGGGAAATTCACTGATGATGCGCCGGTCGATATCGAGCAGATACGTATTGAACGCCCGGCTGCGTGTCGATTCGAACAGCAGGATACGCGGACTCTGCAAGCGCGCCGCCGCAACCAGCATCACCCCCGCCGCCGACCACAGCAGCACACCCAGCAGGCAGGCCGCCACCACCCAGCGGCATCCTCCCCATCTGCCCGTCATGGCAGCCAGCTCACATTGAACGGGAACGGATCCGGCAGCCGCCAGCGCACACCGCCAGAGCGTGCATCAGCGATGAGCGTCGTGACGGTGAAGCGTGCGCCGTCCTCATACCCGGAAAAGGCGATATAGGCGTCATCTGGCGACCAGGCAGGCGTGAACGTGGGGATATTGACAGCATCCACGCCCAGGCTGCGCCCGCTGGTCAGAGAGTCAGGGTCGCCAGAAGCGGACGCATCGGCAACATACAGCGCATACAGGCTGCTGCCCCTCTGCGGTGCATGATGCGCGATCGCGCTGCCCCGGTGATCGAACGCCGGGCTGATCCCCATTCCTGTCGGCGCAACATGACGAACGGAGTGATCCGCCAGGCTGATCAGCGTCAGATGCGGGCTGAAGCCGCGCGCCTCCGCCACGATCATCAGGTGTTCGCCGTCCGGCGACCATGCCAGCGACGCCGTGGCATAGATATCCAGCGCAGGAATCACGGTATAGCCCTCTGGCGCGGCGCGATCGTAGATGCGGATCTGCATCTCCGGCGGAAAGCCTGCCGCGCTCAGGCAGATGACCGCGATCTGAGCGCCGTCCGGCGACCACGCCAGCGAATCACAGCGATCGCTGCGCGTGAACGGGATGACCTGCCCGGCAGTCATGTCGTAGATCGCAAGGTCACGATACAGATTGAGCGCAGACAGATAGGCGACTGCGGTTCCATCGGGGGACCAGGTAAGCTGCGTCAGAAAATCGCTGCCGGCATGCACCTGCCGCGCCTCCCCGGCATACAGATCGCCGATGAACAGGACGATCTGAAGCGTGCGATCATCAACGGTCATGAAAGCGAGCGTGTGCCCGTCGGGCGCGATCGCTGCCCCGCGTGCCTGCACAAAGTCAAGCGGCTGCTCCAGGCTGCGCGTCAGATCGTACAGGTAGAGGCGGTGCACCCCCGAACGGATCGACTCGTACATCACGGCGTATCGCGGCAGCATCTGCCCGGCGATCTGCGCCGTGATGATGGCGGCAGCCAGCGGCAGGATCAGCGCGAGGCTGGCGCTGGCTGTCCATACGAAAAAGCCCCCTGCCATCCGTTCAGTCCTCCGCCGTCAGCCAGCCGAGACTGTGCGCAAACGAGTCATAGATCACTTCCTGCACACGCCCGGTCTCGGTGTTGACGATCACCAGCCCGGTGATGATATCCCCCTGCATGAGCCAGGCCCGCGCCGCGATCAGCCGGCTGTCGGGCGACCATTCGACGCGCATATACGACTGCGTGACGGGCAGGAAGTCCAGATCGCGCACGATCTCGCCGCTGCGCGTCATCAGCCGCATGATCGGGATGCTGCTGCCGGCTTCGCGGCTGGTATAGACGATCCAGCGCCCATCCGGCGAAAACGAAGGCGACGGCGAATCAAGCACGATATCCTCATCGCTCAGCGGCAGCCAGGTGTCCCCCGGCAGATCATACCGGATAAGCTGTGGCGAACGCCGAAAGCGCGCCTGCGCAAAGAGAAGCTGCGTGCCATCTGGCGACCATGTGACGGCGGACACAGCGCTCGGCGTGACGGAAAGCGCCCGCGGCTCGGAGGCTGTGCGCGTGTCGAAGATCAGCATCTGATCCGTGACATCGAACTGGCGCGCAGAGAAACCGTTACACGCCAGCGAGCCGCCATCGGGCGACCATGCGAGCGAACGGCAGCGCCACAGATCAGTGATCTGGCGCGCCTGATTTCGGGTTACATCGTAGATGAACAGGCCGGTGGTTCCCAGCACATCGCGCTGATACGCCAGAGATCGACTGTCCGGCGACCATGTCAGGTACGTGATTGAGCCATCCTCGATGGGGAAGACCTGCTGCGTCTCGTGGATCAGGTTGTTCAGGATGAGCGTGTAACGTCCGGCGCGAATATCTGTGTAGGCGATCCATGTGCCATCCGGTGAGACAGCAAGCTGCGTGACATGCGCCGGAAGCGGCACAGACACCGTCTGCAAGCGCTGCATATCCCGGTAGTAAAGCGCGCTTTCCCGGCTGACGGAGATAAAGCTCAGCGCGTAAAGCGGCGTGAAACGCGCGGCGATCAGCATGGCGATCAGCAGCGCGCAGCACACTCCATAGACCTTGCCGATCAGCGGCAGACGGGTCAGCGCGGCTGCCATGCCGGATCCTCGTCCAGCGCACTGTGAGTAATCGGATGCACAGCGCCGGTCTGGCTGTGGATGAGCGAAATGCCCGGCGTCCGCATGTTGGCGGAGACGAACGCCACCCAGCGCCCATCTGGCGAGACGACCGGCGTCCCGCGCGAGTCAAAGATCGGCAGCAGCGGCTTCCAGTCACCGGTTGCCAGTTCGACCATCCCGATCTCATAGCGTGTCACCCCAGCCGTGGTTGGCGCGTCCTCACGACGAGCCACCAGCGCGACATGATCGCCGTCGCGTGTCCAGGGGGAACGCGAATTCATCGACCAGCGGCGGACGACCTGCGTTTCACCGCCGTCGATCTGAACGAGCGTCGCCGTCATGAAAGCGGCGTTACGCGGCTCAAAACGCGAGAAAAGGACGGCGCGGCTGTCTGGCGACCACGCGATCGAGAGCAGCGGCGAAGCGCTGCCGATCATGCGGGGGCTTCCGCCATCCGCCGCGCGCATCACCCAGATCGTATCGGGGATACTGGTGTTGGAAGACAGGGTGGAGCGATAGGCGATCCAGCCGCCATCCGGCGACCAAGCGGGCGCGAGATTGCTGCGTCCATCCGTCAGACGGCGCATCTCTGCCGTCTCAAGGGATGACGCCACGATATTGAGATAGCCCGACTCGTTGATGACATAAGCGATCTCCCGCCCGTCCGGCGACCACGCGATCTCCGTGCCGGGATAGGCGCTGCCCGGCAGCCGCGTCACCCGCCCACTGCCGAAAATATCGCGCACATAGATCGCCGGCATGCCCTCGCCATCACTCCAGTAGGCGATACGCTGACCATCCGGCGACCATGTCCCCGTGAAGCTGCTGCCCTGTTCCGGCAGTTGATAAGTGACGGCGCGGGGAAGATCGAGCAGGAAAATGTCGAAACTGCGGATGCGGTTGGTATGGTAGAGCAGCGTGCCGCAGGGATCTGCCGGGCATACCCAGGCATGGCCGACTGCTCTCGCCGCGCCCGCCAGCAGCAGGCAGACGAGCAAAAGAACGATCAGGGAACGGATAATGAGAGTCGGGAACATCGAATCTCACTCATCAACCACCCCGACTCTACCCGTTTTTACGCCGAAACGCACATGAAAGGCTGCGCTCAGTTGCTGATGACCGGCGACTGGCACAGATACGTCTGATCGCCAAGCTGGCGGAGGATGAACGCTGCCATATCTGCGCGGGAAAGCCGCACGCCCACGCCCTTTCCCAGGTAACCAACACGGAGGTTTCCCGTTGGCGGGTCATCGGTCAGCATCGGCACGCGGACGATCGTCCATGATCGATCCGATTCACGAACGAGCTGGACGACCTGCTTCATATCAGCGACGACATGCTTTGAGACGATGTTCAGTACGGCAGAGATGACCCGGTCAAACGCGCCCGGCTGATCGAGCGGATCGCGCACCCCAGCCCCCGCAGACACGATCAGGCGGCGCACGCCGTGCCGCTGCATGGCGGTCAGCAGATTGCGCGTGCCCTGGGTGACGGCAAATTCCGGTTTGCTGCTGCTGGGACCCAGCACGCTGATCACAGCTTCGGTGTCCTGAATGGTGCGCTCCACCGCCGCCAGATCGCGAACATCTCCCGGAATCACATGCAGACACGGATGCTTAATCGTGACTTTTTCGGGTGTCCGCGCCAGCAGACGCACCTCATGCCCCTGTGCCAGCGCCTGCTCCACAATGTGAATGCCGGTACGTCCTGTGCCGCCGAAAAGAGCGATTCGCATGGTTTCCCCTTTTATTTATATAGACCAGTCTTTATATACCTGACCTGAAAAAAGGGCGCATCTGAGACGCCCCACTGCTCAGGTTTCTGTATGGGCTGCCGTTCAGCAGGCGATCAGCCGCCCGATTTCATCTGCGATCAGATTGAGCGGCTCTGGCGAATGTTGTGTCCGCGCCAGAATGATGCCCCCCTCCAGCGCCGCAATAACAGCGACAGACAGACGGTGCGCGCGCGGCGCATCAAAACCGCCCGCCCGCAGCGCTTCGGCAACCGCTTCCTGCCAGCCTGTGTAAATCTGATCGCAAACGGTGCGCAGGCGCTCGCTGGTCGCCGCCGTCTCAAGGGCAACGGTCGTAATCGGTCCTCCCGTACGATAGGCGGTCGCTTCAACAGCGCGCGCTACCTGGCGGATGAAGGCAGGAATCGTCACCGTCGGATCGGGATCGTGCGCCAGGTGAGTGCGGATGCGCTCCAGCACGATCCGTCCGACATGTTCCAGCGCCTCTGCCGTGAGCGCTTCCTTGCCCCCCGGAAAGTAGTAGTAAAGCGACCCCTTCGGGCTGCCGCTGCGCTGAATGATCTCGTTCAGCCCAGTCGCATGATATCCCTGGAGTTCCATCAGAGCGCAGGTTGTTTCGATGATCTGATCACGTGCAGTCATAAGTCAATTATACCAACTGGTCTATATAAATCAAGTGGGGCAGTCTGTGTCTGTGCCGCTTTCAGTGTACACGAATTCGCCTTCAGAAACCCGACCGCCTGATTTTCTGAGGGCTGAACATTGACTGCGCCGGGTTTCATCTTCATTTCAGAGGTCGTCTATCCCCCTGACGAAGCGCAATAAACCTTAAGGCGGTTAGTATCATGGTACTAATTTCAATGGTTTCACGACTTTTGATGCGACTTTCAGCCGCACGCTCCGATTTGTATTGTGTTGACAGTGTACTTTACAGGAGCCTGTGCAATGCTGGAAAAATTACGCTTTTACAAGCCCGCAGTCCTGATGATCAGCGCCTTGCTGATCATGATCCTTGCTGCGCTGCCGATGGTGGCAGCCCAGGAAACCACGGTCGATGAGTCGGCAGCTACCGTACTGGTGACAGGGCCTGTCGAATTCGTCGATGGCAGCATCGTCGTCGGGGGATACATCATCGCTCCGGCAGGAGCCTTCCTGCCGCCGATCCTGGTGGAAGGCGATATCGTGATCGTGATCGGCATCCTTCTGCCTGACGGCGAAACGAT
>SZPD01000261.1 GCA_030263515.1 Anaerolineae bacterium CFX9
CGGCACGCGCAGATTTCACCTGCTGCTGCGCGCCTTTGGCAGCGCTGCCTCAGCATGGCATGCCGGTGAACGTGAGCTGCGTGAGGCAGGTCTCGATGCGCGCGCCACTGCCAGTGTCCTGACAGTTCGCGCCCGCCTCGATCTGGACGCTGAACTCCGCAAAATTAAGCGGGCAGGCGCGCGAATGCTCACGTCGCTGGATGATGAGTATCCGCCGCTGCTGCGGCATGTGGACGATGCGCCGATCGTGATCTATATCCGGGGAAAGCTCACACCGGCGGATGAACGGGCGCTGGCGGTCGTCGGTACGCGCAGAGCCTCCACCTACGGCAAGGATATCGCGCACCAGTTCAGCAGGCAGTTGGCAGAACACGGCATTACCATTGTGAGCGGGATGGCACATGGCATCGATGCTGCTGCGCATATGGGCGCGCTGGAAGCTGGCGGGCGCACTATTGCCGTCCTCGGCTGTGGAGTCGATCGCATCTATCCCAGTGATCATCGCGCACTGGCGGCAAGGATTACTGAATCCGGCGCGCTTCTGTCAGAATTCCCGATGGGTTCCCGTCCAGAAGCGAAACACTTCCCCCGCCGCAACCGCCTGCTGAGCGGGATCTCGCTCGGCGTTCTGATCGTTGAAGCACCGCTCCGCAGCGGCGCGCTGATCACTGCCAGCCATGCCGCTGAACAGGGGCGCGAAGTATTCGCCGTTCCGGGCAGCATCCATCAGCCGGGAAGCGAAGGCACACATGCGCTGATCCAGGAAGGGGCGAAACTCGCTCATCGTGTGGATGATATTCTGGATGAGCTGAATATCGTTCACGAAGGCGCGCAGTCTCGCGCGGCGGCTGAACGCCTGGCTCCGGGTGATGAGATTGAAGCCCTGCTGCTCGAATCGCTCAGCCGTGAGCCGCTGCATATCGACGATCTGGCGCGGCATACGGGGCTTCCCATCGCAACAGTATCCAGTATTCTCACGATCCTCGAATTAAAAGGGCTTGCGCGAATGGTTGGTCATATGCAATATTGCCTTACAGCTTAACAGCTGCCTGACACACGACCATTATCGCGCGCAGCAGAACGCCCGGCAGACGCGGCGAGCTGCGCGATAAATTAAGGAAGACCCTATGGAACATTATTACGCGCTGATTCTGGCAGGCGGAGGCGGCACGCGCCTGTGGCCAATGAGCCGTGGAGACAAACCCAAACAGCTTCTCGCGCTGGTGGAAGATCGCTCCATGTTCGGCGTGAGTGTAGACCGGCTGTCGCCGTTGTTCACGCCAGACCAGATCTACGTGGTCTGCGGTCAGCAGCACGTTGAGGATCTTCAGGCAGACGCGCCATCCATTCCACCCGTCAATTTTGTGGTTGAACCCTACGGACGAGACAATGCTGCCGCGGTTCTGCTGGCGCTGAGCGTCATCCGCAGGCGTGACCCGCAGGCGACGGTAGCGATCCTGACCTCGGATCACCACATTACCGACAAGGCGCGTTTCCGAAGCGTGCTGGAGACCGCCTGGCACGTCGCCCAGCGGGGAAGCATTGTGACGCTGGGGATCACGCCGAATGTCCCGGCAACCGGGTATGGGTACATCCGGCGCGGCGAACATTATCTGACTCATAATGGCTTTGAGGTGTTCCATTCTCGCGGTTTTACCGAGAAACCTGACTTTGAACGGGCGGTTCAGTTCCTGCAATCAGGCGATTACAGTTGGAACTCCGGGATGTTCATCTGGACGGTGGAGCGTGCGCTGAACGAGTTCCGCACTCAGCAGCCAGAGATGTACGCGCTGAGCGAACGCTTGCAGGCGGTCATCGATACGCCGGATTATGAAGCTGTTCTGGCGGAAGTCTGGGAACAGATGAAGCGTATCTCGATAGATTTCGCCGTCATGGAACATGCCGATGATCTCGCTGTCATCCCGGTGGATATCGGCTGGAGCGATGTCGGAAGCTGGGCGTCGCTCTATGAAGTCCTTGAGCATGATGCCAGCGGCAACAGCCTGCGCGGGCATCCGGATCATGTGCTGGTTGACACAACGAACTCACTGATATACAGTGACAAACTGACAGTGGCAGTCGGCGTTGAAAACCTCGTAATCGTCAACACAGATGACGTGCTGATGATCTGCCACGGAGACCGCACCCAGGATATACGGGACGTTGTTAATCTGCTTCGTGACTCCGGCCGGGAAGAGTACCTGTAATTGACAGCAATCCAAATTATCAGAATGAGATTCAGGGGAAGCGCATGAGCGAGGCGATTCAGGCGTATTGCTTCAAGTGCAAAACTCAGCGTGTGATGGTGTCGCCTCAGCCCGTATTCCTGAGCAATGGCAGTCCGGCGACCCAGGGCACGTGCAGCGTATGCGGGTCAAAGCTGACCAAGATGGGTTCAACCGCCGCCCATGCTGGCATGCAGAAACCGGAAGTGACCGCCAAACCACGGGCAGCGGCGCGAAAGCCTGCAAAAGCTGCCAAAAAGACAGGCAGGCGAGCCTCCAGCAAAGCTGCGAGTGGAAAGTCTGCTGCATCACGCGCTACCGGCAGCAAAGGCAAGTCTGCCAGGAAAGCATCTGCGAATGGGGCATCAGCAAAGCCGCTGACGAATGTGGGCAAGCTGGTCATCGTCGAGTCGCCTGCCAAAGCGCGAAGCGTGGGGCAGTATCTCGGCAAAGGCTATACCGTCAAGGCGTCCAAAGGGCACGTGCGGGATCTGCTGGTGTCGCAGCTCTCGGTCGATGTCGAGAACGACTTCGAGCCGAAATATCGCGTCATGAACGACAAGCGCGACGTGGTGAAGGATCTTCAGCGCGCAGTGGAAGGCGCAAGGGAAGTCTATCTGGCAACCGACCCTGACCGCGAAGGCGAAGCGATCGCCTGGCATCTGATCGCTGCGACTGAGATGGATGGCAGCAAGCCGATCCATCGTGTCGTCTTCCACGAAATCACGAAGCCTGCGGTCGAGGAAGCTTTTTCCCATCCGCGCGATATCAATATGAGCCTGGTCAATGCGCAGCAGGCGCGCAGAATTCTCGATCGTCTGGTGGGCTATAACGTCACCGAACTGCTCTGGTCAAAGGTGCGCAACCGGCTGTCAGCGGGTCGCGTGCAGAGTATCGCCGTGCGCATTATTGTTGACCGCGAGCGTGAGATCGAGGCGTTCGTCTCCGAGGAATACTGGACGCTCGATGCCAGCCTGGCGAAGAAATCTGCCAACGGGGCCGGCGCAAAACCATTTCTGGCGCGTCTCGAACAGATCGCGGGGCAGGATGTTCGTTTCGGCAGCGAAGGTGAGGTAACGCCGCATCTGGACGTGCTCCGTCAAAGCCGCTACATCGTGAGCGATGTCCGGCATGGAGAACGACAGCGCAGGCCGTCTGCGCCGTTCACGACCAGCACCTTGCAGCAGGAAGCATCGCGCCGCCTGGGCTTTAACGCCCGCCGCACGATGAGTATTGCGCAGCAGCTTTACGAAGGCATCGATCTGGGGCGAGAAGGTTCAACGGGTCTGATCACTTATATGCGTACTGACAGCCTGTCTGTGTCGCCCCAGGCGCAGAAGGAAGCGCGCGATTACGTTCGCAGTCGCTTCGGCGCGTCCTTCCTGCCGGCACGCGCCCCGGTGTACAAAACGCGCACCAAAGGCGCACAGGAAGCGCATGAAGCGATCCGCCCCACCAGCATTCTGCGTGAGCCGGAGAAGATCAAAAGCCTGCTGACAGCCGAACAGTTCAAGCTGTACAACCTGATCTGGCAGCGCTTTGTCGCCAGCCAGATGGCGAACGCCGTCTATAACACACTGCGGGTGGAAATTGGCGCGGGCACGTCAGACGATCGGCCGTATCTGTTCCGGGTATCCGGCAGCACCATCAAATTTGCAGGCTTCCTTGCCTTGTATGAAGATGCACGCGATGAGGATACGGCGCTTGACGAAGATGATGGGCGCATTCTGCCAGAATTGAACGTCGGCGAAGCGCTCAATCTGATCGAACTGCTGCCAGAGCAGCACTTTACGCAGCCGCCGCCCCGCTACACCGAAGCAAGCCTGGTGCGCACGCTGGAAGAATATGGAATCGGCAGACCAAGCACCTATGCGCCGACAGTCGCCGTCATTCAGGACCGCGAGTATGTCGTCAAGACCAAAGACAAGCGGCTGATGCCCACGGAGACAGGCAGGATCGTCAACGATCTGCTGGTGAGCAACTTCCCGGAGGTCATGGATTACCGGTTTACTGCGCGCATGGAAGATCAGCTTGACACGATCGCCGAAGGAAAGATGGACTGGCGACCGATGCTGGCAGAATTCTACTTCCCGTTTGAGCGGCAGCTCAAGCGCGCCAAGGAAGTGCTGCCCTCGCTCCAGCAGGAAGAACCCATCGGGCGTGCCTGCCCAAACTGCGGCGGGCAGCTTGTGATCAAATATGGCCGGTTCGGCAAATTTGTCGGCTGTTCCAACTATCCGACGTGCCGGCACACTGAACCTCTTTTCGAGCGGATCGACGTGCCCTGCCCCACCTGTGGCAAAGAGCATGGCGGCGAAATCATCGTCCGCCGAACGCGGAAGGGCAAAATCTTTTTCGGCTGCAGTCGTTATCCTGAGTGCGACTATACAAGCTGGAAGAAACCGCTCGCGCCCCCCTGTCCTCACTGCGGCGGTCAGCTTGTCGAAAAGAGCCGCTTCACTGCCACATGCACAAACTGCGGCAGGACGACGCGGATCAGCCAGTTGGCCGATGCCGCAGAACCCGCCTGATCTGTAAGCCAGCCGACGGGAATATCTTAGTGGTATTCCCGTCTTATTTTCGCCTGGAATTGTTTGCAATTTCCTACACTTCACGTGTACTATAGTAGATGTGCCCGAAGGGGGGATGGACGGCATCCTTTCTCAC
The DNA here is from genome assembly GCA_030263515.1 of Anaerolineae bacterium CFX9. GTDB lineage: Bacteria > Chloroflexota > Anaerolineae > Aggregatilineales > Phototrophicaceae > Flexifilum. The sequence continues at coordinate 4,893 of SZPD01000261.1, forward strand.
GGAAAGGTCGCGGCGATGAAATTTTTGCAGGACAGCTACAACGGTCTGTACAAAGTCCTTCTCAAGCCTTACATGCCTCGCTGGGTGACGGTGATCACCCTGATCCTGGGTGTGATCGTCGGTCTGGTCTGGGGATACGCAATCTCTCCCGTCATTTACTACGACGCTGACCCGCGCACGCTGGAGCAGAGCTGGCAGGATGAATGGGTCAAGCTCCTGGCAGACCGTTACACGAGCGCAAACTCGGATGTGAGCAGCAACATTATCGATCTGCTGACCCGTGTGGATGACCCGCTTGGGATTGTCGATCGTCTGCTGACAACACCCGGCGAAGAAGTCAACTATGGCAAACTGCAAGCGCTGCGCCCCCTGGCTGAAGCCGCTCAGCCAAACGCGGTCACAGCGCCAGAGCCGAACCTGATCGGAAGCGTGGTTCCCTTCTTCATAGCGCCGCTGGTTACTGCCATTGCGGGCATCATCATCGCCATCCTGTGGGGAATGTTCATCAAACCCAACCTCTGGGATCCGATCCAGAAACGGATGAGCGGCGAAACCGTCTCGGAAGATGTTCGCGCGATGCGCCAGCAGGTGCAGGCGATCAAGGAAGCCGAACAGTCCAAACGCACGGATTTCGCCACGACCACCCTCGGCAAACCGCTGATGCAGCGCATGTCCACCTACCTGCTTGGCCATGGGCAGTATGATGACTCGTTCAGCATCGAGGATGAAAATGAGCGGTTCCTCGGCGAATGCGGCGCTGGCATTTCTGAAGCGATCGGCGTCGGCGAACCTCAAAACGCAGCCGCCGTCGAAGTCTGGCTGTTCGACAAGGATGATTTCGTCCGCACCATCACAAAAGTCTTTGTCTCCGAACATGCTTACAATGATCCGGGCTTTCGCGCCAAACTGGAACCCAAGGGCGATCTCGTCCTGGCACAACCCGGCGCCACCGTCACACTGGAGACCGCTTCGCTGCGCTTGCAGGCGCGCATCGTGGACATGGAATATGGAACCGGGCCTTTGCCACCCAAAAGCTATTTTCAGAAGCTCACGCTGGAACTGGCAGCATGGCGCAAGGATGCCAATGGCGTCGTGACTTCAGCCGGTGTGCCGCAGGTGGTCGCTGTTCCGGCTGCTGCGCCGAGTCCCGCGCCGGTTTA
>SZPD01000262.1 GCA_030263515.1 Anaerolineae bacterium CFX9
CGCTTCTACCGTCCAGTCCGTCCCGCTGCCCAGATGCGGCACAGGGGAAAGTACGTAGAAATTCTCGCAGCCTTCCGGCGCGATGCTCGGATCGGTCAGCGTCGGCATGTGAAGATAGAGGGAAAAATCATCGGCAAGCTGCTTGCGGTTGAAAATATCCGCCAGCAGTTCACGGTAGCGCCTGCCCAGAATGATATTGTGGTGCGCCAGCCCCTGATCGCGGTACAGCCGTTTGGTTCCGAAGTAGATGACGAACAGCGACATGCTGTATTTCATCCGCTCAACACGGCTGTTCTTCCATTTGCGGCGATACTGCTCAGGGATCAGATTGCGGTAGGTGAAGGCAACATCAGCGTTCGAGATGATGTGATCAGCGGTATGCACCGTGCCGTCAGACATGCGAATGCCCGTCACCTTGCGGCGGCTGCCATCCACGACGATTTCCTGAACCTCGGCATTCAGATGCACCTTGCCGCCCAGCTCGGCAAACAGCCTTCCCATCGCGGCGACGAGCGCGCCCGTGCCACCCACCGCGTAATGGATCCCCCACTCTCGCTCCAGATAGTGGATCATGGCGTAGATCGACGGCGAGTCGAATGGATTTCCGCCGATCAGCAGCGGATGGAACGAGAAGGTGCGGCGCAGGAAGTCGTCCTTCACAAACTGCGCCGTATACTGATACACACTCAGGTAGCTCTGCATGCGGATCAGATCCGGCGCTACCTTGAGCATATCCGTGAAGTGCAGGAAGGGCTTGTCCGCCAGTTCCTTGAAACCCTTCTCGAAGATCGCTTTCGTCGTCGCCATGAAGCGCTGATAACCGTCGCGATCAGCCGGGTTGAACTGCTCGATCTGATCGAGAATGAATTTCTCATCGCCGTTATAGTTGAAAACGCGCCCGCCCTCATGATCGAAGATGCGATAGAACGGATCGCACGGGACGAACTGGATGTAATCCTCCACCCTGCGCCCAGCCGCCGCCCACAGGTCCTCGAACATGAACGGCGCGGTGATCACCGTGGGGCCGCCATCGAATTTGAAACCGTTCTGCTCATAGACATAGGCGCGCCCACCCAGCTTGTCGCGCTTCTCGAAGATTTCCACCTCATGACCACGCGCCGCCAGGCGGATCGCCGCACCCAATCCCCCAAAACCACTGCCAATGACGATAATGCGTGCCATCGGGCACACTCCTTGCATTAAAACGTGAATGCCGCCTATTTACGCACGCGATGATGAGTAGAGGCTTAGCCATGCCTCACAGACATGTAAAAGACTGCGCGCCGAAAACCCTCAAACTTATACCGCTGAGTGGATAGTATAATGGTGCAAGACTTTGCCCCCAGTGAGGATAGTGCCTTTGACGCCTGAACACATCGTTCGCGGTTCGACCTTTCTGACGGCTGCGCCACCGCTCGGCCTGGGACTGACGTACCGGCTGATCGGTGACATCGTCCGCGCAGAGTTCACCGTGGGGGCCGGGCAGGAAGGCCCCCCCGGTCATGCGCATGGCGGACTGCTCGCAGCGCTGCTCGATGAAGCGATGGGTGCGGCTGCCTGGCACAGCGGTAAGCGGGTGGTCGCCGTACACCTTGATTTTGACTTCCGTCATCCGGTCCCGGTGGGCAGCACGGTGACTGTACGCGGCTGGGTGGAACGGCTCGAAGGGCGCAAGGTCTTCACCCGCGGCGCGATCATCCTCAGCGATGAACGCACCGCCACGGAAGGAAACGGCATTTTCGTCGAAGCGCCGCAGTTCTTCAGCAAGCCGGGCTTCGCCTTTGAAAGCGGCGATCAGCCAGAGCCATCGAAGCATTCAGAGGGAAGCCAGCATCAGGTATGACGCACCAAACCGCCAAACTCCGGTCACTGCACATGATGCGTCCGCCTGACCCGGATGCGCTCAGCCACGATCTGTACGTGATCGGCGATATTCATGGCGAGTACGACAAGCTCGTCAGTCATTTGCAGACAGCCGGGCTGATCGACTCCCATCTGCGCTGGCGGGGGGAGAATACGCACCTGTGGTTCATGGGCGATTTTGTCGATCGCGGGCGCAACGGTATCGGCGTGATCGATCTGGTGATGTCCCTTCAGCGTGAGGCACAGGCGAGCGGGGGCAAAATCGGCGCTATCCTCGGCAATCATGATGCCATCTATGCCGCAGTCTGGCGCTTCGGCAAAAATGATCTCGGCAATCCGTTTCGCGGGGCATGGCTGATCAACGGCGGTCTGCTCAGCGATCTCGAACGGACGGAAGATCATCATGTGATGTGGCTGAGCGGGCTGCCCGCCATGGCGCGCGTCGGGCGCTACCTGTTCATCCACGCGGACTCGCTGCTTTACACCCATTACGGTGACACGATCCCGCAGATCAACGCCGCCATCTACCGCATCCTGCACAGCGACGAGATGGGAAACTGGGAAATCCTGCTCGACCAGTTTGCCGACCGCATGGCGTTCATGCCGCGCAAACAGAACGGAACCGACCGTGCGCTCTATCTGCTCAACCTGTTCGGCGGTGAGCAGATCATCCACGGCCACACGCCGATCCACTATGCCACCGGCAGCAGCGAAGCCTTCCGTACCCTGGAACCGATGCGCTACGCCCTCCACGAAGGGCGCTATCTGTGCATGAATGTCGATGGCGGCATGTACAGTGGGGGCCCCGGCTTCATCGTCAGGCTCGACTAGCCGCCGGTTTCCACCTCCAGCAGTGCGCGTGCCAGCGCAGCCGCCGGGGCGCGAACGATGAGCGCTCCCAGGCTTTCCCCTGATCGCACGCAGAACGCTTCTGCTGCGCTCGCCCAGCAGCCATCTTCCGCCCCGGCGTCAAATTTCGCTTCTGCCCATGCGCTGATCGCTTCGCCAAACTCTGCCTGATCGGCCAAGGTATCGGCGCGGAAACGCAGAACGCTGACGAATTCGCCCGCGTCATTCGTCCACACGGCGAACCGATCGCCGCCCCAGCCGCTGGAGGCGCGGCCGGCCTCGGCAGGCGAAAGCTGGGTACGTAAAAAGGCATTCAGGTAGTATTCTCCAAGCGTGATATCCCACGCCTGTACCCAGGAATCGCCCAGCAGCGGCGCATAGTCGGGCAAGGTAACGGGCAGCGCGCCTTCCCCTGCCAGGTACTTGTCAGGGTGCAGCACCTGCTCGGTCGTCGTCGGCGGATTGTCGTAAGCGGCATGGATCGCATCCCAGCCGCCCGCCCCATACAGCGCCAGCACGAAGGACAGCCCTTGATTGTAGGGAAACAGCAGTTCATCCACCAGCGCGGACGGAACCCCCGGCGGCAGCGTCAGATTGCCCGCGCGCAGGCTCTCCGTCAGCAGCGAGAGCGCCGCCAGCGGATTGCGCGCCGCCACCTGGTTGGTGTAAAGCTGCATCACGGCGGTGGCGTCCCCTTCCACCAGCGCCAGCCGCGCCAGCGCCTCATCCGGCGCATCCTGCGCCGCTTCGAGATACGTGTTCAGCCCGAAATGCTGATCCTGAAGGGCGTGCGTGTACTCGTGGACGAAGATGATCTGTTCCAGCAGGGACAGGCGCGCCCCCGGCGAGTCGCCGATCAGCGGGATCACGTTCATCGTCTGCGTTTCAGGATCGTAAAAGCCGGCAACCTGAGAGCCGAGCAGTTCCAGGAAGATCCCCGTGAAGTCGATATCCGGGGACAGCAGGTCGAGCGCGACGTAGAGCGCCAGCGCACGATCAGCTTCTTCGCGCGGCAGATCGCGTTCATAGAGCGCCGTCAGATAGGCGATGGTCTCGGAACGGGTGGGAAAGGCACGCTCAACCGGCGTGATCGTCTCCAGCCCACGCAGCCGCTCGGTGATGGCGACCAGTTCATCCATCTGCTGTTCCAGCGTCTCGCTGAAAACAGCCGTTTCCTGTGCAGAAGCGGGCAGCGCCAACAGCCCACACATAATCACCAGCAGCAGCGCATATTTCTTCATCATCCCGATTTCCCGGATCAACTTGTAACCATTACAGGCTTACGGAAGGGTGTATAGACAGGCACGCCCCACACTCCGGCGTTCATACTCCGGAATGTGGGGCGAAAAATCTGAGGGACTCTGCTGCTAGTTGCCCGGCGCGGGCGTCGGTGTGATCTCCGGCACGACCGGCAGCACCGACTCGGTGATCAGGTTCAGCTCATTCGGCTCAGGCACATCCGGCGCAACGAAGTCCGGATTGGCAACCCCCAGGCTGGCGAAGTCGAACAGGAATGGGCTGTTTGACGGAACCATCATCAGGCGTACATTGTCGCTCAGGTTCTGGATGTACTGATACTGGATCAGGATCGGGTTGGCGGCGATCTGCTCACTCACCAGGCGCAGCGCTTCAGCTTCTGCCTGAGCGCGCAGGATGATCGACTGCGCATCACCTTCGGCGCGGGCGATCGTGGCATCACGCTGACCGCGCGCCTGAGCGCGTGCCTGCTCGGCTTCCTGCTGGATCTGCTGGACGCGCAGACGAGCGCGGTTGGCTTCCTGCTCGGCGATCTGTGCCTGCTCAATCGCCTGCGTGAACTGCTCCGAAAAATTGATATCGCGGACGAGCAGGTCTGTCAGGATCAGACCTTCCTGACCCATGCGGATGCCCATGATGTCCTCGATGGCCGCTTCCATTTCGCCGCGGCGCTCCCCGTAGATCTCATCGGCACGGTAGCGCGAGACGACATCGCGGACGATGCCGCGCGCTGTCGGACGGATAAAGTCATTGACATACCGGTTCTGCCAGCGCTGATGCACCAGATTGACCTGCGCCGGATCCACGCCGAACAGCAGCGAGACATCCAGCCGCACTTCCTGACCGTCAATGGTGCGCGCCCGCACGGCGTCATCCGCCTGCGCCGTTGCGCCGTCATCCCCGCCGGTCATGGTGTACTGCTGCTGCGAGATCGGGTAGATCGTCACCTGGTTGATGACCGGGATGACGATGTGCGTCCCGGAGAGGCGCGGCGTCTCCAGATTACCCGAAACACTGTTGAACACGACGGCGACCTCGTTCGGCTGAACGATGACTACGCCCTGGCTGATGACGCCAAAGATGGCAGCAGCAACCAGACCCAGCGCGCTGAGCAACAGCCCGCCGCGCGCGACCGGACGCCCCTGCGAGGCAGACATGACCGCCATACCGATCCCCGCCAGGAAGATGACAACCCCGACGAATGCCAGCAGGCTTAGAATCGAACTTATACCCATGGGTTTCTCCAACTCTCCCGAAAACGATCATATCTTGCGGCTTCAGTCGTGGTACAGACTGACCGCTATTGTAATCTATACGCAGACCAATACGGTAACGTAGTGTGCCCCAACCTGTGAAAAACGTCACACCCTCAATGTTTGGGGGATTCCGGGGCATAATCACTCTTTATGGATAATTTCCCCCCGTTCCTCTCGTTTCCCGGCTTCTCCATCCACACGTTCAGCCTGCTGATCGGCATCGGCGTGCTGAGCGCCGCGCTGATCGTGTGGCGATCGCTGGGAGGCAGCATCCCGGCGCGCCATCTGGCAGAGATCGGGCTGGCGGCGCTGGCAGGCGGTCTGATCACGGCGCGGCTGGTTCACGCGGCGCTTCAATGGGCGTATTTTTCCAGCCATCCAGACGAGATCGCCCAGATCAGCGCGGGCGGGCTGAGCTGGCATGGCGCGCTGATCGGCGGGCTGGCAGGCGCTGCGCTGGCTGCGCGGTGGCGGAGGGTTTCGCTTCCCCGCCTGCTGGATGCCAGCGCGCTGGCGCTGCCCCTGCTCGGCGCTTTTACATGGTATGCCTGCGCGTCGGTCATCACGGCGCACTGTGCCTACGGGGCTGAGATCCGGACACTCGCGGACGCGCCAGCATGGGCTGCCTCTGAGAGCCGCGACGTGTTCGGGATCATCGCCCCCCGCTGGAATACGCAGCACTTCGGGCTGGTCTGGTCGGTGATCGTCATGATGCTGATCGGGTGGCTGATCTTCACATCTCGCATGACTGGCCGCCGCTTCTGGCTGGCGCTGGCGCTTTTCAGCGCAGGGATGTTCATCATCGGCTTCTGGCGCGGAGAC
>SZPD01000263.1 GCA_030263515.1 Anaerolineae bacterium CFX9
GGGGGATTACCCAATCATGGCAGCACAAAATTCATCCACACAAGGCGCATCCTTCAGCAGCCGCACATGGGGAGCCTATACGCTGATCGGCGTCGGCACGCTCGTTCTGCTGACGCGCGTGTTCAATATCAATATCTGGAACCTGTTCGGCAACCTGTGGCAGTTGTTCATCATCCTGCCCGGCGCGCTGATGCTGGCGTTCGGTCTGACGGGCAGCCCAAAACGGGCGGGTCTGCTTATCCCCGGCGCGATCGTCACCGGGACGGGCGTCCTGCTGTTTGTTCAGGATGTCACCAACAACTGGCAGAGCTGGGCGTATGCATGGGCGCTGTATCCGGTTTTCATCGGCATCGGCATGATCCTGATGAGCCGCCGCACGCAGGCTGAAGCGCAGGAACGCGCCGGCCGCGGAATGGTGATGTGGGGTGCGCTGACGTTCACCGCCTTCATGCTCTTCTTCGAGCTGTTCATCTTCGGGGCGATCGGCGGCCTGAGCGCGCTGCTGGTGGCGGCGCTGCTGATCGGCGGTGGCGCGCTGCTGCTGCGCGGCGGGCAGCCCGGCATGAGGGCTGAAAAACGCAAGATCGCGGACGGCGATCTGCCGGAATTTCCCGCCAAGCCCAAGCGTGGAGAGGTCAGCGCCGCCGTTGATCCGGCGCTCCAGCGCCAGATCGATGAAGCGCTCTACGATGGCGACGCCCGAAACATCTGACGCATACACAGTGCGAAATTAACCCCTTCTCAACAGGAAGGGGTTTTATTTTACGCGCTGCCTGCCGCTTCGGCGGTAAGGTACTATCACGTGCCTGCGTCCTGTATGCATTGACTCATGTATCGACAGCGCACAGGCTCACACATCCAAGGGACACATCATGCAGTCAGCTCCGACGCCATCGACTCGCAGCCGCGCGACGATCGGCTTCATCCTTCTCTCGGCGTTTGTCAACCTGATGGGTATCGGCATCATCACGCCCGTCCTCCCCGCGCTGACCGGTATCTACACCGCGCCGCAGGACACCGTGCTGGTGGGTTCCCTGCTCTTCACCGCCTACTCGCTGTTCCAGTTCATTTCCGTGCCCACGCTCGGCGCTCTGAGCGACCGCTTCGGGCGGCGGCCTGTTTTGCTCGTGTGTTTTATCGGCTCGGCGATCGGCTACCTGATTTCCGGTATCGGCGGGACCTTGTTTATGCTGTTTCTGGGGCGCATCATCGATGGGGTGACGGGCGGCAATATCGCGGCGATCTATGCCTATGCCGCGGATATCAACGGATGACAAGGATCGCACCCGTTTCTTCGGCTTGCTCGGCGCATTTGCGGGCTTCGGCTTCGTTGTCGGCCCGGCGCTGGGCGGCATCGTCTACCGGCTGACGGGAGAGCTGGCAGCGCCGTTCATCTTTTCGGCGCTGGTGACGCTGATTACCGTGATCGGCATCTATTTCTACATGCCGGAGTCGCTCTCTCCAGAGCGGCGTGACCCACGCATCAGCCTGAGCAAGCTCAACCCGCTGGTACAGCTTGTCGGCGTTTTCCGGATCGCGTCCCTGCGGCTGCTGCTGATCGGCATCTTCCTGTGGATGCTGCCGTTTGCCATGCTTCAGGCAAATCTAGGCTTTCTGGTGCAGGATCAGCTCGCATGGCTGCCCGATCAGGTCAGCCTGATGTTCACGCTGATCGGCCTGGTGCAGATCGTGGTGCAGGGCGGCGTGATCCGTGTGCTGCTGCGGCGTATGGGCGAGGCGAATGTGGCTATCGCCGGTCTGCTGCTGATCTGCGTCGGCATGACGCTGACCGCGATCACCATCAGCACGCGGATCGAGCCGATCATCTTCATCGCCATCGTCGCTACGGCATGCGGCAACGCGCTGACGATCCCGACGACGACCGGGCTGCTCTCGCGGGCGGCTTCGATGCGCGAGCAGGGACGTGTGCAGGGGGGCAACCAGTCAGTGCAGGCGCTCGCCCGCGTGATCGGTCCCGTCTATGGCGGCTGGGGCTACAGCTTCTTCGGCCCGGCGCTTCTGTATCTGTCTGGAGCGGGGCTGACAGCGCTGGCAGCGGTGAGCGTAGTCGGTTCGGTGCGGCGTATCGCGGCGAAACGTAGCGAGCAGCCCGCCGTTATCGAGGAAATGCCGCCGGCGCATTGAGGCGAAGACGGGGACTTCGGCAAGTCCATCTGATGATTCCATGAGGCTTTCTGTGTCTGCACGGTGGGCGGCGCTATAATAGGCGCATTCTCACGTCTGGGGCATGGCATGGATATCATCACATTTGTTTTAGGCATTTTCGTCCTTATGCGCGGATCATTCCGCATTGCGGGGCGGCATATCCCGCAGTTGAAGGCTCGCCGCATCGGGCTGCTCCTCATGACGCCGCTGGCGCTGGAATTCTGCTACGCGCCCTTTCTGCTCAGCAACGTCGTCACTGTGAACGAAGAAGGCGTAGCGGTGCTCAATCAGGCTGCGTTCGATTCGGCGCTCAATACCCTGGTCGGCATTCAGTTGGTCGTGCTGGCGCTGGTGCTCGGCTCGATCATCTACATCATCTATTCGGTCCCGCCGGGCGTCTCGGTGCTGGAGCAAACGCCGCAGCAGACGCCGCCGCGCTTCGCCGGGCAGCCTGTGCCAGCCGCGCCTGCGCCGCCCAGCATCATGACGGTCGAGGAGGCGGCTGCCTATATGCGTGTTCCTGAGGCAGAGGTGATCGCGCTGATCGAGGCCGGCAAGATCGGTGCGGTACGATCCGGCGGCAGCTACCGCATCGCGCGCATCGCCATCGACGATTACGTCAGCGGTGGACAGGGCGAGTGAGGTGGAGATCCGCCTGATCCCGGCGCACGAGACGCACGCGCTGCGCCAGCGGGTCCTGCGTCCTCATCAGACGCTTGCAGAGATGGAATTTGAAGGCGATCATGCGCCAGATGCGCGGCATTACGGCGCATTCCTGAACGGCGCGCTGGTGGGTGTTGGCTCGGTGCGGCAGGCGCTGCCCCCGGAGCAGTATCAGCAGCCCGGTGACGATCTGCGCTCGGCATGGCAGATCCGCGGCATGGCGGTGAGCGAAGAAATGCGGGGGCGGGGGGTCGGTATGGGCATCCTGCACGCGCTGATCGGCTGGGCGGCGCAGCAGGGCGGCACGCTGATCTGGTGCAACGCGCGCACGCCGGCGCTCTCGCTCTACAGGCGAGCGGGGTTTGCCACGCGCGGCGACGAATTCTATCCACCGCACATCGGCCCGCATTATTTCATGGCGCGCGTCCTGACGAACGAAGACTCGGCGCTGCTGGACTCGTAATATGCTGCACGCTGGCGCGGATGGCGGCTAGCCGTCCCCGTCATAACGGCTTTCGGCGTCGCGCATCATCCACTGATAAGCCTCGTTTTCAAGGCGGGGATCATCGCTGATGATCGGGCTGCGGAGACTCGCCCTGCTGATCACCACCAACAGAAACAGCCCAACGACGATCACCAGCCCGCACGCAAGACATGGATTCAGTTCCATCATGATCGCGCCGTCCTCATCCGCTGTCTGATTCCATTAAGCCATGAAACGGATGGCGGCAGACTGCCAAAAAACGGGGGTTCGGTTACTGCTGATAGCGGCTGCGCGGAAGCGCCTCGATCAGATGATGCTCGATCAGCCAGAGGACGCCCTCGGCATACAGATCGTCATCCATCCCCAGATGCTGGCGGACGAGTTCCCAGTCCCGCACAGGGTGGATGTTCGGATTTTCCTGCAAAAAGCTGAGGACGACGACGCCCATCCACGGCTCAAATTTCGCGGTCATGCGATCTGCTTTCAGACGTGCGGCAAGGAATTTCACGGACGACCTTGATGAGTGAGTCGTCAGAAAGTGTGAAAAGCGGTCGCCGTGTTTACGGAACGAACAGCACCTTGCCACCGGACATCCGGTCGGCGTAATCGTTCAGGGCGCGGACGGCTTCCTCCAGCGGATAGCGCGCGCGGATCTCGCTGTGATAGTCGGCTGCGATGCCTGCGGAGACATCCTGCCACGCCGCCATCACCTGAGCGCCCGCCGCAGGCAGCCAGCGCGAGAGCCAGAAGCCATCGACCTTTTTATCCCGGAAGATGAGCTGATCGACACCCACCATCACCGGGGCGGATGCCAGCCCGCCATACACGGTGATCGTCGCGCCGTTGGGCATGGCGCGCAGCACGCGATCGGTCAGGTCGCCGCCGACTGCATCGAACCCCAGCTCCGCGCCCAGCGACCGGCACTGCTCGCGCAGGGCTGAGTCGAAGCCTTCCGCCGTGCTGTTGAGGACATGAGCCGCGCCTTCTGAGCGGAGCGCAGCGGCCTGTTCCTCACGGCGAACGATGTCGATGACCGCGATGCCGTGACGCGCTGCCAGCCGCCGGATCATGCCGCCGAGCGCACTCGCTGCCGCCGTCTGCACGACTGCCGGGACGCCAGCAGTACGCGCTTTCTCGATCAGCGCCCAGGCGGTCAGCGGATTGACGAGCATCATCGACGCCTGTTCGAGCGATACGGAGTCCGGCACGGGCAGCGCTGCGCGCTGCGATGTCGCCATGAACTCTGCCCATGTGCCGTCGGCATCCCCGGCAAAGCAGGCGACGCGCTCGCCGATGCGCGCAGTATCGACTCCCTCGCCGACAGCGGTGATCACGCCGCTCGCCTCAAAGCCGGGCACAACGGGCGGTGTCTTGCGAATGCCGTACATCCCCTGCACGAATGAGAGATCAGACGGGTTGATCGGCGAGGCGGCAATCCGCACGACGACCTCGCCGCGCCTCGGCGTCGGTTCAGGATGTTCCTCTATGCTCAGATGATCAAATCCGGGGGCATAGCGGGAAATGACGACAGCGCGCATGAACAGACTCCTGTCAGCCGGGCAGAACGATTGGGGAAGTATACCGGATTTAGGTCAGGTGGCGGACGGAAACGACGCGATTTCGCGGTAAACTGAGAGCGATCGATGCGTGTGATCCGGGCGACGCAATCCCGCATCTCCAGGACGTATGACCGTCGCTTTGAGAGGTTGACCCGATGAGCGAGACCAACTATTCCTTTGACAAGGATCTGCGCGAGGCTAAGGCAATGGCTGACGCGCTCGTGCCGTATGTGCACGAAGACAATCTGTATGGCACGGTGGGCGGCGGCGGCTGGTTTGGTATGGGGGCGAAGATGCCCGCGCTGACGATCGGCGCGCTGCTGATGCGCTTGCAGCGCCTGCGTGCGCTGGAAAATGAACTCACGGCTGAGCAGCGCGGTCAGTTGAGCCAGGCTGAGCGGAAGCTGGAGAGTGTTCAGCGTGAATGGACGCGGCATTACGAGGACAAGCTGGTGCAGGAAGCAAAGTCTCGCCTGAAAGCGATTGAACAGTGGTTTGAGGAAAACCGCGATGATCCGCGCTCGGCGGCAAATGCCTGGCTGCCAGAGGCGCACCGGCGCACGGTTGTACAGGCGATCGCCAACGTGCTGCCCAGCGAGGAGATCGACAAGGCGATCCGGCGCGTAGACAGCGGGCTGCGCCGGTGGGTTGAGCCTGCCGATTTTATCTGGTCGCCGGCGCTGCAACCCGCTTACCCGCAGACGATGTACTGGTGGCTGTACAGCCGCCCTGCCACCAAAGGGAAAAAGAAGGATAACGACGAGTAGGCTCAGCCCTCGGCGATCATCGTCAGCGCCAGCCGAAGTGCGGTATCGGCGCTGGCGGCTTTGATCGCTTCCCGATCACCGGGCGAAACCTGGCGGATCACCTGAACGCGGCCGGATCGCGTCGCCGCGCCGATATAGGCAAGACCAACCGGCTTCTCCGGTGTTCCCCCGCCGGGGCCGGCGATCCCGGTTACGCTCAGGGCGAGATCGACGCCGAACAGTTTCAGCGCGCCCTGCGCCATTTCACGCGCTGTCTGCTCGCTGACAGCGCCCACCCGCGCCAGTGTTTCCTCGCGCACTTTCAGCAGCGACATCTTGGCGGTGTTCGCGTAAGTGATGACGCCGCCGATGACGTAAGCGGAACTCCCGGCGATATTCGTCAGCCGGTGAGCGATCAGCCC
>SZPD01000264.1 GCA_030263515.1 Anaerolineae bacterium CFX9
TCCCGCTGCCCCGCCCGCCGCCGAGCCGCCCGCGGCGCAGGGGGTTTCCACACTGGTGCTGCTGCTCGGTCTTGGCGCGGCGCTCGCCGTCGGCGGGCTGACCCTGATGCGCGACCGGCAGAATAAACCGGACGACGAACAGTAAGCTCAGGCCGCTTTTCAAATTATCTGTGCCGCTTTCAGCCTTCTGGAAGCGGCGTTTTTGTTCTGCACGGTGTTCGCCTGATCGCGCGCATCCGCGTATACTATCCGCCATGATGAGATGGATCCTGATCGCGATTGTCATCTTCGCCGCTGCCTGCGCACCGCGTACAGGCGCGCCGCCCACCCCGGCAGGCGTCGCCTTCCCGACGATGACCGCCGGGCGTGTGATCATCGCGCCGCTGCCGACGCCGCTGCCCGGCGCGCTCAACCCCGGTATCGCCAACCCGGCGACTGCTGTCGCGCTTGCCAATCAGCCGACCAGTACACCTGATTACACCGCCTGCCCGCTGTCTGATCCGGCGCTTACGCTGGCTGATGCGCCGCCGCAGACCGCCGCCGATCTCGAACGGGCTGTGACCGAGTTCCTCAGTCTGGGCGGTGCGCCCGCTCGGCTGGATGAGCATCTGCGCACCGTCTGGGGCGATGCCCTCGGAGAGGCAGGTTTTGCGCGCGGCGATCTCGATCTGACGGGTGAAGGACGAGCAGACGTGATCGTGGGCTATCGCACGCCTGATCTCGGCAGCGCCATGCTGATCTTCGTCTGCTCGGCAGAGCGGTTTGTTCCGCGCTACCAGGCGATTCATCAGGGCGGCGTCGCCCAGATCGTCTCTAATGCAGACATGACCTATAACGGACGCAGCGATCTGTTTTACGTTAACCGCGAGTGCGCCAATCCTGACGATGAGGAGTCGTGCCGCTATGTATCGAACCTGATCACGTGGAGTCCGGATCGCGGGCGCTTCGTCAGCCTGCTCGATCGTGAGGTAGTGACGGACTCGATCCCCGGCATTGAGGATTTTGATCAGGATCGCGTGCTGGAAATCATCATCCGGCTGGAGAATCCCGGCAACGCACAGACCGGCCCCCTGCGTACCGGCTTCACTGTTTTTGACTGGAACGGCGTGGTCTATACGCCGTCGATCACGCAGCTCGACCCGCCGCGCTTCCGTGTTCAGGTCATTCACCAGGCGGATGCTGCCTTCCGGCAGGGCAATCTGCTGGAAGCGGAGTCGCTTTTCCGTCTGGCGGTCAACGATACCCGCCTTCAGAACTGGCAGAATACCGATGAGACCAATCTGCGCGCCTATGCGCTCTACCGTTTGCTGCTGATCTATGCGGACTGGGACGATAACCGCTTGCAGGAAGTAGTCAGCACGCTCGCGACCGCCTATCCGGAACTGCCCGCCGCGCCCGTCTACGCCACGCTGGCGGATGCCTTCTGGAATGCATACCAATCCACAGCCAATCTGAATAGCGCCTGCCTTGCAGTATTGGATATAATTGCAGCGCGTCCGGAGGCAGTGACGCTGCTGAATCGCTACGGGTCCACCAGCCCCGTGTATGAAGCGCAGGACCTCTGCCCGTTCTGAACTCGGCAATGTCCCCCGCAACCTTATCCAGCGCTGAGCCTCTCTGACAGGGACAGAACTGTCCCATGAGCTGTTCACTCTGCCCTCGTCTCTCAGACTGGCTCACGGAGCTGCCGCGCGGCTGAGGGAGGAGGGTTATCGTTATGTCTTGTACTGAGGTATCTCATGTCCGATCTACTGAGTTATTTTCAAAGCCAGCGTGACCAGATGGTTGAGCTGTTGACGACGCTCGTCAACTTCGAGACTCCCACGCTGGATAAGGCGCTGGTCGATGCCATGGGCGCGTACATGGAGCAGCAGTTCCGCGCGCTCGGCGCATCGTCCGTCACCCGCCTGCCCAACGAAATTGTGGGAGATGCGCTGCTTGCCAAATGGAACGAGGATGCGCCGGGCAAGCCGATCATGTTCCTGATCCACACCGACACGGTTTGGCCAGCCGGCACGCTGGCGCAGCGCCCGGTGCGGATTGATGAGGATGGCCGGCTGTATGGGCCGGGGGCGATCGATATGAAGGGCGGCATCACGATCGTGCTGAGCGCCCTGCGCGGTCTGCGCGAACGCAATGAATTCCCCAACCGTCCGATCTGGGTGCTGATGACGACGGATGAGGAAGTCGGCAGTGTGCACTGCACGCCTTATATCAGGCAGTACAGTCAGGACTGTGGGCTGGTGCTGGTGATGGAACCCGCGACGATCGATGAGGCGCTCAAGACGTTTCGCAAGGGTATCTCGACGTACAAGCTGGAGATTCAGGGGCTGCCTTCACACGCGGGCAATGCGCCGGAGAAGGGCATCAATGCCATCACCGAGTTTGCTCAGCAGGTGGAGAAGATCCACAGCTTTAACGATCTCAAGCGCGGCACGTCGGTCAATGTGACGATGGTCAGCGGCGGCAGCGCCACCAATGTCATCCCCGAACACGTCACGGCATTCATCGACACGCGCGCCAGCACCGTGCTGGCGTTTGAGGAAATTCGTGAGCAGATGCTCGCTCTCCAGCCGTTCGTGCCTGGCGCGAAGGTGAAGGTTTCGGTGGTGAATGGGCATTACCCGATGGAGCGCAACGAGACGATGCAGAAGCAGTTTGCGCAGTGCAAGGCGATCGGGGAACGCCACGGACTGACTATCCGTGAGGATGGCAGCGGCGGCGGATCTGATGGCAACACCGTTGCCGGCATGGGCATTCCGGTGCTGGATGGGCTTGGTCCTCAGGGCGATGGGCTGCACGCGCTGCATGAGCATGTCGTGATCAACAGCCTGCCGCGCCGCGCTACCCTGATCGCCGCCATGCTCAGGGAATGGCAGTTCGAGTAAGGGATTATCCCGGATTTTGATCAGACAGCGACGCCCTCTCTGCGCAGAAAGGGCGTCGTGTTTTTCTACTAGTGCCTGGGCGTTATTCGTAGCGCAGCACGCTGGTGACCGGTTCTGCGGTGACTGGGCGCGCGCTCAGCACAGTGGAGACGACGGCAATGACCACCGAAGCGATCACCAGCGCGATCGCCACGGGCGCGGCGTCTCGCGGAATGGGGATGGCTTCCCCCTGCCCTGCCGCCGTCATGATCGCCACGCCGAGCGCGCTCAGCCCGATGCCCAGGATGCCGCCCAGCAAGCCGATCACCATATTTTCCAGCAGCATGACCGTCAGCACGCGGCGGCTCTTGAGACCAACTGCCTTGAGGACGCCGATCTGTCTGCGCCGTTCCAGCGTCGCCAGCGAGACGGTGTTCGCCATCGTCACGGCGGCTGCCAGCAGCGAGAGCAAGCCGACCAGCGTCGGGATGGCGGCGAACTGATCGATCAGCCGCCGCAGCAAGCCGTCGATGAAGCTGATATCCAGCGAGAGCGCCAGCGGGATATTGGAGAGCTGTACCAGCGTTTCATTCAGGCGTTCCGGCGGCACTTGCAGAACAGTCAGGGTGAAGTCGCTTCGATCGGGTGATGCGCCGGTTGGGATATAGAACGAATCCTGACCAAACCCGGTCGATTCCTGCACGATCCCGATGATCTCAAACGGCACTTCGCGCGGGCCGTCGAACTGGAGCATCATCGTGCTGCCTACGCGCGCTACCTGCGAGGCGGGAACCAGATTGCCGTTCTGGTCGATGACGCTGAAGCGGTCAAGCGTTCCCTGACCCACCACGATCACCGGGCGGCCCTGATCTTCCGGTGTGATATAGCGCCCGGAGACGACGTTTGCCGAAAACTGTGGATTATCACTGATGCGCGACTGAAGGTTAATGCGCGTGAGGAAGCGCCGTGAACGCGAGGGCATCGCGTCGATGACTTCCTGCGGGAGGTTGGCAGCGACTTCGTAACCGTCGATAGAAGACAGGGATGCGCTGTGGAAGCTGATCTCGGTGCGATATTCGATGCCGTCCACCCCGTTGAGCGCAAGATTGAGCAGCCCCTGGCCGACATTTTCCGAGACGAAGTTGATCAGCGGAAAGACCAGCACGTTGCCGCCGAAGTTCTGCGTTAACTGAAACTGAAGCAGTTCGCGCGTGCCTGCGCCGACGAAGGTGATGCTGCTGAGGGCGAACATGCCTGCGCTGAGCGCCAGCAGCGTTGTGGCGGTGCGCACGCGCCGCGAGGTCAGATTGCGGAATGCCAGGCGCATATCGACAACCCCGAACGACGGCAGTTTGCTCACCAGCCACACGATCACCCACAGGATGCAGACCAGCAGACCGAGGATGAGCAGTGTGACTGCCACACCGATCACGCCGATGATGAAACTGCCCAGGATTTGGCCGGCAACGCCGCCGATGACGAAGATCACCAGCAGCAGGGCGATCAGGGATTGCAGGCAGCCCGCCGCGGGGATCTGCGTTTCGTTCGGGCGGAGGATGCTGGCAGGGCGTACCTTGTTGGCGACCAGCACCGGCAGGACGCCGAAGACGAGCGTCACGATGATGCCCAGCCCCAGCCCGTAGGCGATGGCTTCCGGATAGATGCGGAAGCGCAGCCCCTGCTGGAGGAA
Source organism: Anaerolineae bacterium CFX9 (assembly GCA_030263515.1). GTDB lineage: Bacteria > Chloroflexota > Anaerolineae > Aggregatilineales > Phototrophicaceae > Flexifilum. Next base: position 4,558 of record SZPD01000264.1, read on the forward strand.
GGCTTCTCCATACTGGTTGACGAGCGCGCTCAGGCCGAGACCGATCACACTGCCGACGACGCTGCCCATCAGACCGAGCAGAAAGGCTTCGGCAAGGAAGAGCGCGGCGACCTGACGCCCCTTGAGACCGAATGTCTTCAGCGCCGCGATCTCTGTCGAGCGGCGTCCCACCATGACCAGCATGGTGTTGATGATGCCGACGCCGCCGATCAGCAGCGCGCCCAGCCCCATGATGACGATGAACCTGCCGAGCAGATCGCCGATCGTCTGATTGCGTTCCAGCAGTTCCGGCACGGTGTCATACCTGCCGCTCACGCCGAGCGCGCGCAGCCGCTGCGCAGCCGCTTCGATGTCGGCTCCCTCCGGCAGGACGATGCTGATGGTGTTCGGCTCAGGGGGCAGATCGAGCGCCGCGGCTTCGGCGACATTCAGATAGGCGAAGCCAAAGAATGAGGCGAACAGATTGCTCACGCCGGCTTCCGTCTCGGTGGCGACGATGCCGACGACGGTGAACGGATCATCGCTGCCGGATATATGCACCGTATCGCCAACGCGGATGTTTGACTGTTCTGCCAGATTGCGGCTGATCACGACCTGGCGATCGCCTGTGAAAAGGGCACTCAGGGGCACACCCGCCGGGTCCTGCGCGAAGATATCGCCGGTCGGCGGAAAGGTCTGCGGGTCGATCAGGAAGGTGCTGATGAACTGTGGGCGTCCGGCAGTGGTGCTGCCGACAGGCGCAAGCTGCACATTGGCGACGCGGCTGTAGAGGGCGACGGTGGCATTGTTCTCCCGCGCCCAGGTTTCCACGCGAGACAGCTCCACCGCTGTATAGGTTTCCCTGACACTGCCGAATGGGCTGATCCCCGCCAGCGGGTTGCTGGTATTGGCTAGTGAGAAGGTAATATCGCCATGATTGTTACTGCGGACGTTATCGACCAGAGAGTCGCCAATGGCCAGACCGAGCGCGCGCAGGGCGACAACGGTTGCCACACCAGCGGCGATACAGAAGACGGCGAACGTCGTCCAGCGGGCGCTTCGGCGCAGGTTGCGCCATGCATAACGCAGGTAAAAGGCAAAACGAGTGAACATAACGGCATCCTGTACAGCTTGTGTCTGGCAGATTATACGCCAAAGTGCAGCCGTTGGTTGTAGTGCGCGGCATGCTCAGCCCGGTCTTGACTTTAAGGTTCCCATCGCTATACTAATTTTCGTCCGCCTCGGTAGCTCAGTTGGTAGAGCAACGCACTGAAAATGCGTGGGTCGCCAGTTCAAGTCTGGCCTGGGGCACAGCGCCAATCCTGATTAGGATTGGCGCTTTTTTTATGCCGGATCGCCGGGCTTGATCTTGCGCGGTTCGGGCTGGCGCGCAGAGTTCGGTATAATCAGGATATCGTCGTCCACAGATTTACAAGCGCTGCGTGCGAGAAAGTGATTCAGGCTTATGGCGGTCAGCAATCTATCCT
>SZPD01000265.1 GCA_030263515.1 Anaerolineae bacterium CFX9
CTGGTTGACGCTGGGCGTGGCCGTTGCGGCGGCACGATAGCTCAGCTTGACGATCACATAACCGACCAGTACGCCAAGCAGAGGGGAAATGATCAGCGCCAGCAGCGCCTTTGCGAGACCGCCTGCCACGATCGCCTGAATGCCGAAGCCAGCCGTCACCGCGCCGACCAGGCTGCCGATGAAGGCATGAGTTGTGCTGGATGGTATCTTATAGTGCGCAGCAAGCGAGACCCACAGGACAGCGCCTGCCAGCGCGGCGATGATCACCGGGGCGTTCACGGCGGTCATCGAAACGAGATCGGCGCTGATGGTGCTGACGACCGCGAGGCCGAGCACAAAAGGACCTACCACCATGCAGAAGATGGCAAGCGCGACTGCTGCGCGCGGGTTCATCGAACGCGAGGAAACGATAGTCGCGATCACGCTGCCGGCGCCATTCAGGCCAATCAGATACCCGAAGGCAAATGTTAGAATGAGGATGACCGACAAACTCAGGAACGACACAACATCACCTCGCGAAAGAAATGTTAAATCAATCTTAAGTGATTATTAAATACAAGTCAAGACACATTAAAATATGCGGATTCTGAGAGAGCTTTTGTTTATCTGAATGTTAAGTCAATATCGGAGGCAGTAGCGAATTTTGCCGAATTGTGCCGGGATCCTTCTCTCGGAAAAAGATTGCTGGTCAAGGCGGCATATCGACATTTGTTAACAAACTGAGTCATGAGGACTGCGAGAGATAACGGTGTTAAGACGCCCACGTAAAAACATGCCTGCCACATCCGGCTTGCTCGTCCACCACGGCGAGTCGATCCCGTACCAGGTGATCTTCTCCCGCCGAAGAACGCTTGGAATCCACATTTACCCGGACAGGCGTGTCGTGATACGCGCGCCGAAGGGAACCGATACTGCCGAGATCGCCGCCATCGTTGAGAAACGCGCTGCGTGGATCATCCGCCATCTCATCCGCCTGCGCGCCGAGGCAAAACAACCGGGGATGCAGCTTCGCTACGATCATGGAAGCAGTCTGCCTTTTCTGGGGCAAAACCTGACGCTCGACATCCGCCCTGGGCTGCGAACGCGCGTGCGTCGTCAGGGCGAGCGACTGGAAATTGAGCTGCCCGCCCCGCCCCACGCCGGGCACGTTGAGCGCGCCGTCGAGAGCTGGCTGAGACGGCAGGCAAACGATGTGTTCGCCGACCGTCTCACAACCTGCTACGGCCGGATCGGCTGGATGCAGGTGCAGCGTCCAGCTCTGAGAGTACGACGGATGCGCTCACGTTGGGGAAGCTGCTCCGGCGCAGGCAGGGTGACACTCAACCTGCGGCTGATTCATCTGCCCCCGGAGCTGATCGACTATGTGATCTACCATGAGTTGTGTCATCTGAGAGAGATGAACCACAGCCGGCGGTTTTACGCGCTGATGGCACGCGCCGTCCCGGACTGGAAACAGAAGCGAGCGCAGCTCCACGCCTACAGCGGACTGCTGCGCCAGCAGTGATCCCTGCCCTTCGATGTGCGTGTCAGGCGGCGGCCGTCAGCAGCACGCCGATCCCCGCCGGATCGCGCAGCAGAACACCTTCAGGATGAGCTGACATGTCCAGGCCCGCCGCCTCGACGCGCGCGATCACCTTTTCACGCGCCGTGTCATCCGGCAGGACAACGGTCAGATAATCGATGCCAGCGGCATCGGCAGGTCGCGGCGGGATCCCCGCGCCGCGCCAGAGGTTATAGCCGATATGGTGATGGTAGCCGCCCGCGGCAACGAAGCTCATCTGACCGGGCAGTTTGACCGTGCCATCGAAGCCGAGCACATCGCGATAGAAACCGTCCGAGAGTTCGAGATTGCCCGTATGCAGATGCACATGCCCGACCTGGGTTTGCGGGTTCAGCGTCCAGCCAGCCGCCGGATCGGCGATCTCGCTGACGAGATCCTGAGGATCTAGCGGCCCATTGCCGCGCGCGATCAGATCGGTAAAGGGCGGCCACTGCTCGCGAGGACGATCCCACGCCAGTTCAATGCCGTTGCCTTCAGGATCCGGCAGGTAGATCGCTTCGTGTGTCCAGTGATCGACCATGCCGTGGATGGGCGTTTCGGTCTCGGCGATACGCCGAAGCCACTGTGCCAGGTCAACACGGTTCGGGACGAGAAAGGCGGTGTGATACAGCCCGCCAGCACGGCGGTAGTAACGCGCGTCGCGGCGAGCCGTCAGGCGCAGAAGATCTTCGCCACCCGCGCCGAGCGCCACCGTATCAGCTTCACGGCGATGCACGCGAAAACCAAGCACGTCCTGGTAAAAGGCACTCACACGGTCGAGATCGTTGACGACCAGATGCACATGGCCGAGACGAGTCTTCGGATCGATGGGGTTGGCGGCGGGTTGCCCGGCGAGCACATCAGAAATACGCATGGAGAGGCTCCGTTCATCGTGAGTCAGAATATGACTCTGACGCGCTGAGATCAGCCGGCGTTACGTCGCACGGCGGACATGCATGAGCAGATGCACAGCGACGCCCGCCACCAGCCCCCAGAACGGAGCGCCGATCCCCAGCAGTGTGAAATCGCCCGCCGTACACAGAAACGCCACGATGGCGGCATCCCGATGTTCGGGCTTGTCCATCGCCCCACCGAGCGCGCTGGCGATGATGCCGCTCAGAGACAGGCCGGCGATCGTCGAGATGAAAACCAGCGGGAAGCCGCGGAAGAGATCGATCACGGTTGTGCCGAAGAAACCGACGATGACATGATACAGGCCGGAAAACGTCGCCGTGCCATAGCGTTTGCGCGGGTCTGGCTGGGCGTCAGGCCCCACGACGATGGCGGCGGTCAGCGCGCCGAGGCAGTTGCCGTGCCCGCCGAAAAAGGCGAGGATGACGGACATCGCCCCTGTGATCGTCAGGATGCCATTGATCGGCGCATTGAAGCCATTGCCGATCAGCACCGCCTGTCCCGGCGCATACTGTGAGCTGATCGCCAGCGCAAACAGCGGCAGCGACAGGCTGAGGATGGCATTGAGCGAAAACGTCGGCAGATAGATCGTCGGCAGCGTCGGCTCCAGACGCACCTGGGTGAAGTTGAGCTGACCGAGACTTCCGGCGATCACCATGCCGATCAGCATCGCGCCCAGGCTCGGCGCGCGGAATTTCAGCCGCCTGAGTGTGAAATAGACGGTCACCATCGAGACGATCATGAGCGGGTTGGTCGGGCTGTCGTCGATCGCGTTGAAGACGCCCAGCCCAAAGCGCAGCAGCACCCCTGCCAGCACCGCCAGCACGACGGGCTGCGGGATGATCCGCATCATCCGGCCGAACAAGCCGCTGATGCCCAGCAGCATGATCCCAAGCGCAGCGACGATATATGCGCCGATCGCCTCGGACAGCGGAAACTGTACCAGGCTGGTGATCAGCAGCGCCGCGCCGGCAGTCGAATAGGGCGTGTTGATCGGCTGGCGAAACAGCAGCGACATGAACATCGTGCCGACGCCAGCGCCGACGACCAGCGCCCACACCCATGAGGAAGTCTGTTCAGGCGTCAGGTTGGCGGCGGCGGCAGCCTGCAGCACGATCAGCAGGGGGCCCGTATAGCTGATCAGGATGACGATGAAGCCCGCCGTCAAGCCGGAAAGTGAGATGGTGGAAGGAAGATCGCGGACGTTCTGCAAAAAGCTGCGCAGGGTTGGCGGCGTCGGGTCGATCAGCGATGGAACGGTTGTCATGAAGTGTCCTTGAGCAGGTCAGCGGCGCGGCGCATAAACGTTCATCATACTCTCGCCCGCGCCTGAATGCATCATGCCACTCTGACCGCTTCTAGACTGAAATCCCGGCCACATAACCGCTCGCCCATGCCCACTGAAAGTTATAGCCGCCGATGCGCCCGTCCACATCGCAGATCTCGCCGCACAGATAGAGACCGGGGCAGCGACGCGACTCCATCGTCTCCAGGCGAATCTCATGCAGTGGAACGCCGCCCGCTGTCACTTCGGCGAACGTGAAGCCGCGGCTTCCGGTAACGGGCAGCACCTCCGCCGTCACTGTCTGCACCAGCGCCTTTCTCGCTTCGCGGGAAAGCTGATCGCATGGCGCGCCGAAATCGACCCCCGCAGATGCACAGAGTGCCCGCGCAAGCCGTTCCGGCAGATCAGCGCAGAGCAGCCTGCCCACAGACTGCCTGCCACCTGACAACAAACGCCGCTCCAGCGAATCGCTCGTCTCATCAGGCAGCCAGTTGATCGTCAGGCGAGCCGATCCGGGCTGATCGGCGTTGGCAGCCAGATAGTGGCGGCTGATATCGAGGACGGACGGCCCTGACAGCCCGAAGTGCGTACACAGCGTGGAGTCGGTAAAGCTGATCAGGCGTTTGCCGGCGGCGCTGATGAGTTCCAGGGTCGCCGGCACGGTAATCCCGCTCAGATGGCAGATGTAGTGACTGGCGGGCAGTGTCAGCGGGACGAGACTGGGCAGGATATGCGGCGTCAGCGTATGACCGAGCCGTTTCGCCAGGGTGTAGCCATGCCCGTCAGAACCAGATTTGGGCAGGCTTTTGCCGCCTGTGGCGAGGATGACTTTCTGACACGCGACACTGCCCCACGCGCCGACAACGCGAAAACCATCGTCTCGGCGTTCGACGTGCTCAACGCGATACGGATGGTGAAGCGCCACGCCTGCTTCACGCACAGCGCGCAGCAGCGCGTCCAGCACGGTGCGCGCACTGTCGGTCACCGGGAACAGCTTGCCCGTGTCTTCGCGCTTCAGCTCGACGCCATACTCACGAAAGAAGGCGACCGTGTGCTGCACATCGAAGCGCTGCAAAACCTTGCGAATGGCGTGGCGCGATCCTCCGGCGTAGGCATCCGCTGTCACCACGTCATGCGTGACGTTGCAGCGCCCTCCACCCGCCACGAGGATTTTTGCACCGGGTTTCTTCGCCCCATCAAGGACGAGGATACGCCGCCCCGGCTGGCTGCGCCCGGCGAAGATCGCCGCAAAAAGCCCTGCCGCCCCCGCGCCGACGATCAGGACATCGGCTGTCCCTCCAAACGGATCATTCCTCATCCGTTTCGGCGTCGATGATGTCGTAGACCGCGTCGAGCAGATCGTCAGCCCGTTCGAGCGCGTCGAGCGCCGCATCCGGATCGGACTGGAGCAGCAGCATCGTCGAGCTGATCAGCTCTGCCGAGGCTTTGGCGACCAGCGAGGCAACATCCTGATAATCGTGCGCCACAATCAGATTGTCGATCACCTTTGCAGCATCCTGCGCCTGAGCCAGCGCCTGCTGAAGCAGTTTGATCGCTTCTGCGGAAGTATTCATCCTGTACCCTCTCTCGAAAGCAGATGAGTGATGCCGCCAGATCAGCGGGCCCAACAGCACAGTACTATACGCAGCACTCGTGCTGCTGCCCAATTAAACTTTATCGAAACGGCCGCGGGCAGGCGCGTGCGCCTGACCACCGCTCTCCCAACGCGATCAGGCCGTGATGATCACCTTGATGACTTCATCGCGACAGTCGCGCACCAGCGTCATCGCCTCGGCAATTTTTTCAAGCGGCATGACGTGCGAGATAAGCGCCTCGCCATCCACATGCCGATCCTTCAGCAGTTGAAGCACCTGCGGAAAGTAGAGCGCGGGCGCGGCATGGCTGGCGCGAAGCTGAAGCTTTTTGAAGTGAAAATCGTTGGCGTCGAAGCTGATCACCGATCCCTTGCCATACTCGATGCCGATGAAGCTGATGATGCCGCCGTAGTTCATGACAGGCAGCGCCTCACCAATCGCCGATACGGATGCCGAAACCAGCGCGCGGTCGATGCCTTTGCGGAACGGAATCTCGTTCAGCGGTGTATCCAGCGTGGAGATCACCTCGTCTGCCCCAAGCTGGCGGGCTGCTTCGGCGCGTCTGCCCATCGAACGATTAACGGCATAGATCCGCGCTGCGCCGCGCCTGCGCGCAAGCGGGATCGCCATCAGCCCGATCGGACCGAGACCGAGCGCCAG
>SZPD01000266.1 GCA_030263515.1 Anaerolineae bacterium CFX9
TGTGAGCTTACGATAGCGAAGTCTGGCAGATGAGGCAAGCGGTGATCAGGCGGGCGCTTGCTCGGCGGCGGGCTGGCGCAGGACGGCAAGGCTGACGATGAAAAGCACAGTCATGAGCAGTCCACCTGCAAGAAAGGGCGCGGACGCCCCGAACTGCTGAAAGATCAGCCCCCCCGCCAGCGGGGCAAATGCATCTGCCAGGCTGACGAATGACGCGCTGACGCCCAGCACGGCTCCGGTTTCGCCGGGGCTGGCGCGCTGAAGCATTAGACTGTTGAGCGCAGGGCGGATCAGTCCTGCGCCGACGGTGATCGGGATCAGCGCGACCAGAAACCACAGCAGGCCGCCAAAGCCGCGCTGGCTGTCCGGGGGCAGGGTGATCGGAATATCGCCGATGATGCTTTCGGTCGTGTCTGGCGTCAGGGCGCGCAGATCGCGCTCGACGATGCGCTGGACATACAGCGGATGCGGCTGATCCGGCGTTGCCGACAGCAACAGCAGCCCGCCCGCCAGCGCTGCCAGCGCGATCCAGACCAGTCTGCGCTCGCCATAACGACGGCTCCAGCGCCCGATCAGCCGTACCTGCACAAAGACCAGGATGAAACCGACGTAAATGAAGATCAGGGCGCTGCCTTGACCCAGCAGCCCCAGACGGCTGAGGATGAACAGCCCCAGCAGGCTTTCGAAGGCGAAAAAGATGAACTGCTGCATGAACATGAATACGAGCAGCACGTTGAGATGCGGACGGCGGATCATGCGCGCTGCCGTGAAGATCAGCGCCAGCCCGCGCGCTTTTGCCCTGCCGCGGCGTTCCGGCGGCAGCGTTTCCCGGAACATGAACAGGGTGAGCAGGATCGACAGGAATGAGTAGGCGGCGGCGATCAGCGCAGGTGTTGCCAGGCTGGGCGAGAATTCGAGTGAAAACAGCGCGATCGCCGGGCCGAACAGAAACCCCAGACCAAACGCCGCGCCGGTCAGCCCCAGTCCCTGCGTCCGCGTTTTCTCATCAGTGATGTCGCTGATGGCTGCCTGTGCCGTGGCGAGATTCGCGCCGAACAAGCCGTCGATCAGGCGGGACAGGATGACCAGTTCAAGCGAGTTAGCGGCGGCGAGCAGCAGAAAGCTCAGGCAGGTGGTGATCTGGCTGAAGAGCAGCAGCGGCTTTCTGCCAAATCGATCCGAGAGCGCCCCCATGATCGGTACGCCGATCAACTGCGCCAGCGGGAAAGCGGCGGCGATCAGCCCGATCTGAAGCGGTGTCGCATTGAAGACCGCGCCGTAGAGATGCAGCAGCGGCAGGATGATCGTCAAGCCCAGAACATCGACAAAAGTCAGGGCGAAGATGGGCATGGCACGCCCATAGTCGAAGCGGGATGGCGTCATGGGTTCTGGATTTTTCGTCAGGGTCAGCCTGCGCAGATGCGCGGTGACTGTGCGATGGGGTTATTCAACTTCAGACTGTTCCGAAGCAGCGGTCTTGCTCGTCTCTGCCTCGTCGTCGTCTTCCCAACTGACGATCCAGATGCAGGCTCCAGCGACAAGGATGCATGCGACGATCAGCGCAATCCACTGCGTCAGCAGCAGCCCGATGCTGCTCGCCTCGATCACCAGCAGGATGATCATCCCCAGCGACAGCACGATCCAGGCAGCGAGCCTCGGATGTACGGATGCCCAGCGGACGGGCGGCAGATTGGAGAGAGTCTGAAGCATTGAAAAGCCCCACCTTCCGTTTCAGCGGTTGTGGCTAACTATACACACGACGCCCGCGTTTGAACAGGCGAAAGGTCGGTATATCAGATCGGCTTGAGCACGCGATCAGTGCGCAGTTGTTTGATCAGCGCCTGTCCCTCGCCGGAAAGCATTTCATGCGCCGCTTCCCGCCATGCCGGGAACTTGACTTCTTCAATCTTGAGGAAGTTGTAGCCGTTGGCAAGGAACGACTGGACGATCTCTACCGGCGTCGTCGCCGGAAGGAAGATGAAGCTGACTTCGCTTTGCAGCTCGCGAGAGGCATCCTCGATCGCGTTCACCAGCACACGGATCACGGCTTCGCGCGGGACGCTCATATCAACGTAGAACTCGTCCACGCGGGTGATCAGGTTTTCAACCTGCCAGCCGCTCAGCCCGACCAGATTGTCATCCTGATCAACGGCGAGCAGGAAGCTCTTTTGCCCGAAAGCCAGCATGACTTCCATACGGTCGGTTGGGCGTCCTGTGACGCGCGTGCGGAATTTGGCGATCGCTTCTGCGTTGCCCGGCATGCCGCGCTTGACGTGAATCCCGTGGGTGTCGATCGGGGCAGGTTGTGGCTGAGCCTGCGGCCGCAGCGGCTGAACGGTCGGCAGCGGCGTGAGCTGCCCCGTCCCCAGTTTGCGGATAGCTGGCGCTTCGCCCGTAGCGGTGCGCGGCGCGGCCGGCGGTGCGCTGGCGGGGCGCTGCCCGGACATGGCGCTGACATTGGCGTTGACTGTCGGCGTGGCAGGGGCGGCGAGATTGGCCCCCATCAACTGGCGGCGCACATCGTTCCATGAAGCCTGCACCTGCTTCCACGTATCTTCGACGTTGCCGTCATTCATGATGATGACGTTGGCGCGCGGCAGTTTGTCCGCCTGGGAACCCTGCGCCACGATCCGCTTGCGGGCTTCCTCAAGGCTCATCTTGCGTTTTTCCATCAGCCGCTGGAGCTGGGCTTCCGGGCTGGCGTCCACCACCCAGATCGAATCGACCATCGTGTTGAGGTTGCTTTCCAGCAGCTTGATCGCCTCAATGACGATCACGGGCTGTTTGGCGCGCGCGACGAGCGTCACGATCGCCTGATGAACCACCGGATGTACGATGGCTTCAAGTTTTGCCAGTCCTTCGGGGTGGCTGAAGACAATGCTGCCGAGGAGTGCGCGGTTGATCGAGCCGTCGTCCTGCACTATCCATTTGCCGAACATCTCGACGATCGGCTGATAGGCGGGCGCACCCGGCGACATCGCCTGATGGGTCAGCCCATCGGCATCAATCGTATAGGCGCCGAGATGCTGAAGCATCTGCCGCACCACACTTTTGCCCACCGCGATGTTGCCCGTCAGTCCGATGACGTATTTACCTTCCCAACGGCTCACGGCAAAACCTCCACAGCTTCATCGCATTCTGAGTGCGGGTGTATGAATTTCACAACTATGAAAGATTGTAGCGCGTATTCATGCACTCCAACAATGGAGATGCCGCGCAGGCGCGCATCAGTCCGCTGCGCTGGCTTGCGCGGCGGCTGCCTGTGCAAGGCGTGCCCGCGCCGCGCGGTCATCGGGCGGCAGAAGCAGCGCCACCAGCCCGGTTGCCAGCAGCGCGAACGAGACCACCTGATAGGCTGTCCCGATCGATGTGCGGTCGGCAATCGCGCCGATGAGCAGGGTTCCCAGCGCGCCCATGCCGAAGATATAGCCCAGCGACGCCCCGGATGAGAATCCCTTGCCCGCCGGGATCAGCCGCTGCGAGAGCGCGACGATCAGGCTGTGGGAACCGCCGCTGAGCGCCCCCATGCTCCACGCGACGACGAACGCCACGATCCCGTCCGTGCCAGGCAGGATGTAGAGCAGGGGAGCCGCCAGGATCAGCGTGATCGAGATGATCCGCCGTGCCCCGAACTGCTCCGCCAGCCGGCTGAACAGGACGCCTGCCAACCCGCCCGCCAGCCAGAAGCCGCCGGTGATCAGTCCATATTCGGCTGCTGACCAGCCCTTGAGCGCAAACAGCCGCGGGATGAAGGCGACGACGCCCGGATTGGCGAAGCTGCGCAGCGCCACGACCACCGCCAGCGTCCCCAGCGCGATCATCTGCGCGCGCGGCGCTCGGTAGAAAGTTGAACTTTTGGGGTTGATGCCTGCTGCCACGCGGACGCTGTTATAGGCGCGGGATGACGGCATGGTCATGAACAGCCACAGGATGGGCGGCAGGGCGATCAGCGCCATCAGAAAAATCGGCGTGATCGATCCGCTTTCGCGCAGCACGCCCGCCATCGAGGGCCCCAGCGCCGCGGTGAACACGTTGTTGTGTGTCGCCGCGCTGTCCAGCAGGATGCCGAGGATCGTCGGGGCGATCGCCGAGCCGGTCTGCCCCATCAGGAAGAAGATCGAGAGGTTGGTCATCGAGCGGGTCTTGCTGCTTTCAGCCGCGTGCATCGATCCGACCGGATGAAATGAACCGCTGCCGAGCGCTGCCAGCACGAACGGGATCAGCATGAGGATATAGCTGCCTGTCAGCGCGGCGATAACGATGGCAAGGACCTCCAGAATGACGACCCAGGCGACGCCGCCCGCGCCGAGCCATTTGCCGCCGCTGCGATCCGCCTGGAAGCCGAAGAACGGCTGCGTGATCGCGCCGAAGAGCTGGTACAGGCTGATGGCGAAACCGATCTGTGTGTTGGTCATCGGCATCACGTGCGCTGCCATGAACGCCATGATGACCGGCCCGATGCTGTTGAAGCCATCGACCGCCATGTGGCCGAAACAGATCGACCAGAACAGCCGGCGTTTTGAACGTTCGGTTTTTGTATCTGCGCCTGAAGCAGGTGCGGAAGTCGCCGCGGTTGCCGCCATCTGAAGCACTCCGAGAATTACCGTGATCAGCCGGTCACAGGGGCATCAGGCCGTAAGCCGCTGCCAGTATCTGAACCGGATGAATGCTGCGCGCGCCGGTGGCATGGCTGATCTGCCAGCGGCAGGTTTCACTGTCGCAGATCACAGGATTTTCAGCGCCGTTTTCCTGTATGGTGCGGAACAGCGGCTCGCCGACATCCATCGCGATCTGATACTTTTCCACTTTGTAGCCATACGTGCCCGCAATCCCGCAGCAGGCTGCGTCCGCCATGCGCACGCGAAGACCGGGAATCAGGTCGAACAGGTCGAGCGCTGGCTGACCCATGTTGTGCGCTTTCTGCTGGCATGGCGCGTGATAAATGAGCGTATGCTCCAGCGGCAGCGCCCTGAAATCGGTGCGCAGTTCGCCGCGCTGATGCAGCAGCAGCAGGAACTCGCTGATGTCGTAGACCTGTCCGGCGACATGTTCACGTTCCGGATGCTCGACGCGCAAAATTTCCCGGTAATCGCTCTTGAGCGCCAGCGTACAGGATGTGCTCGCGCCGACGATAGGGATGCTGCGCCGCGCATACGGAGCCAGCCAGTTCAGGTTGCGGGCGGCATGTTCGCGCGCGGCTTTAAACTCGCCATTGGACTGCATGGGCAGACCGCAGCAGTTCTGTTCGGGCAGGCTGACATCAAAGCCATTATGCGCCAGCACCAGCACCGCCGCTTTCGAGGTGGCAGTATCGAAGTAGTTGCCGGCGCAGGCATGAAAGTAGGCGATCTCGCCGCGTCTCGGCTCGGCGGCGGCGGGCTTGTTGCGCGCAAACCACGAGCGGAACGGCGTGAACTCAAAATGCGGCAGCGGGGCGTCCCGATGGATGCCGATCACCTTCTCGGCGACGATGCGCGCCGGGCGGATTCTCGCCCCCAGATTGGCGAGCGGGGCGAAGCGATGCCCCAGTTTGCCGAGCAGTTCCGAGCGGCCCAGCACACGGTTGCGCAGCGGGATCTTCCCATCGTAGAGCTGTTCGCGCGCGCGGACGTTCATCTCCATGATCCGGACGCCATGCGGGCAGACCATCGAGCAGATGCCACAGCCTGAGCAGTAATCCACGCTTTTATCGGGCGAGTCAGCGCCGCGGTCTTCAGGCTGACGAAAGCGCTGCGCCTGAGGACCGACGGTTTTCGGCCCTGGAAACAGATCGGTGACAGGCGCGACCGGGCACGCCGAGGTGCAGATATTACACTTGATGCACAGGTCAGCGGTGAATTCCACGGACTCGTAGTTGACGGGTTCGTCGAACAGCGTGATCGGATGGCTCATCAGGCGATGCCTTCATACGACTCGTGAGACAGTATAGCGGTATCGAGAGAATACCAGCAATGAATCCAATAGAGGATGCATTTTCGGATGA
>SZPD01000267.1 GCA_030263515.1 Anaerolineae bacterium CFX9
AACGAGGCGACCTTCCAGGATGTGATCCTTGATCCCCGCCTGATCACGGGTCTGCTGCTCGGCGCGCTGCTGCCCTTCCTTTTCAGCTCGCAGACGATGCTGGCTGTCGGGCGCGCGGCGCAGAAGATCGTGCTTGAAGTCCGCCGTCAGTTCAAGGAAATTCCGGGGCTGATGGAAGGCAAGGCCGAGCCGGATTATGAGCGCTGTGTTGCCATCAGCACCGAGAGCGCCATTCGTGAAATGCTTCTGCCCGGCATTATCGCTGTGCTGGTTCCGGTCGGGATTGCTGTTCTCACGCTGCTCGGTCGTGGAAACGAACTGAGCCGCTGGGTGGGTGTCGAGACGCTGGTCGGCGTCCTGCTCGGTTCGCTGATCTCCGCCTTCCTGATGGCGGTGATGATGGCGAACGCCGGCGGCGCATGGGACAATGCCAAAAAGTATATCGAGCGTGGACACCTGGGCGGCAAGGGTTCCGATGCGCACAAGGCGGCGGTCGTCGGCGATACGATCGGGGATCCGTTCAAGGATACGTCAGGTCCCTCGCTGAACATCCTGCTCAAGCTGCTGGCGATCGTTTCGCTGGTGATCGCCCCGATGCTGAGCACAGGCGTCTAGCTTCATCACGTTCGCTTTTACAGACACAAAAACACCCCTCACAAAAGGCGAGGGGTGTTTTTTTATTGACTGATGTATTGTGAGACCGTTACTGCTGCGCAAGAACTTTGCGGAATTTATAACCGTAGACGATCATGCCGCGCTCGCCTTCTGTGGTCAGCTTGCGCGTTACCATCTCCACACGATCCCCGATAGCGATCTCCCCGTCAAAATCGGTGATCTGTGCGGTGAGCATCGGACCTTCGTCAAGCCTGACCAGCGCGATGATATATGGAGCCTGATCCTCATAACCCAGCGGCGCTTCCGTCACTGTGGTGAAGCTGTAGACGGATCCCTGCCCGCTGAAAGTGAAGCGCTCAGCATTTGCCAGGGGTCTGCGTGTCGTCTCTGCTGATGTCATGATGATACCTTCATTCCCGGACGAAATATCCTTGTGTGCGCTGTGATGGTGCTAGCGCGCCGCGGTGGCCGAGGCGGATACACTGGGCGTATAGACCACCTGCTCGGCTTCTGCTTCAGGCGTCTCGTCTTCCTCAACCCATTCAAGCCGGGGCTGGAAACGCACTTCGCCGTCTTCAAAACGAAGCCCTTCAAGACGATAACGCTGGGCATTCATGCGCCAGTGGCGTGAAATCTGCATGGTCGAACTCCTCAGAAAATGATTGTGCTTTTCAGCACGAGTTACCGTCATCATAGGAGCGGGCGTCTCTCAAAAACTCTCAGGCACGTGCCTGGGAGTTTACCTGAGAGCCAAACTGAGGGAAGGCTGAGCGCCTTTATGGGCGCTTTCGCCCAATCCTGAGATGCCAGATGAGAATCCACTCAGATCGTCAGAATGTGTGTGATCGCTGTGCTCGCCAGCCCGCCCTGATTGTGGATGAGCGCCACGCGCGCATCCGGGACCTGGTTTGCGCCTGCCTGTCCACGAAGCTGCGCCACTGCTTCACACGCCTGATACACACCGGTAGCGCCGATCGGGTTGCCGCGGCTTTTCAGACCGCCAAAGGTGCTCATCGGCAGATGACCTGTCAGGCTGATACCTCCGTCTTCAGCCACTTTCCAGCCCTGCCCGCGCTGGGCAAAGCCGGCCGCTTCCAGGGTCAGCACCGTCTGGATCGTGTAGCCATCATGCGCTTCGAACAGATCGATATCACCGGGAGTCAGCCCTGACTGCTGCCAGGCTTTCTCGATGGAGAGGGCGGCGGCTTTGAAATACAGCGGATCGACGCGCTCATGCAGCGCCAGCGTATCCGTTGCCGCGGCGCTGGCGGCGATCCGCACCGGCTGTGGAACCAGATCGCCCGCGCGCCCGGCCGCCGTGATGATCACTGCTGCGGCGCCATCGGCATCCGGGGCGCTGTCGAACAGCGAAACCGGATCGGAGATCATCGGCGCTTTGCCGAAAGCGCCGGGTTTGAGCAGATTGCGATACATGGCGTTCGGGCTTTTGGAGCCGTTGGCATGCGCGTTCAGACTGAAAGGCTCGAAGACGCTGAGATCCACCCCATACTCATGCATGTAACGTCGCATCAGCATTGCCGCCGCCGCCGTCAGCGTCAGCCCATGTACTGCTTCATAATCCGCATCCAGGCTGACGCTGCGCGCGCTCACATGCGCGGATGCCACGGTGTCGGTCGCCTTTTCCACGCCGAGCACGAGCGCTGTCTCGACTGCGCCAGAAGCAACCGCCAGGAAGCCAGCGCGCAGCGCCGCGCCGCCAGAGGCTTCTCCCGCCTCGATGGTGAACGCTTCGACTCCGCTCAGCCCGACATAATCGGCGATCAGCGCGCCAAGCTGAGACTGGCTGCTGAATGTGGCGCTGTAGGCATTCCCGACGTAGATCGCGTCCACTGTTTTGATTCCGGCATCTGCCAGGGCCGCAGAAGCGGCCTCGCCTGCCAGCATGCGCAGGCTGGACTCCCAGTGTTCGCCGACGGGCGTTTGTCCGATTCCGATAATGGCTGTGTCTCTCATCCCACTAATCCTTCAGCAAGCCGCGGAAGCGGCAGTATGTCGCATAGTCAATCACGGTGCGGCGCGAGATGTAATCCTGAGTCTTTGGGGCACGCTCGCGCACTTCATGAATGCGCTCGGTCACACGAATATCGAACGAGTCGGAGCCTGCGCCGCTGCCATAGCTCACCATCAGAATGCGATCGCCCGGCTGTGCGATGTCGAGGATCGCTGTCAGCCCGATCATGCATGAGCCGCTGTAGACATTGCCGATTTTGTCCGCCAGCAAGCCGGCGCGGATCTGTTCATCCTTGAAACCGAGCAGTGCGGCTGCGCGCTGTGGAAATTTGACATTTGGCTGGTGAAACACGGCATAGGTGTAATCGGCTGCTGTCGTCCCCATCATCTCCATCAGGCGGCTGGCGCTTGAGGTGACGTGATTGAAATAGGCAGGCTCACCGGTGAAGCGTTCTCCATGGCTGGGGTAGCTCTCATCGGCACGTCGCCAGAAATCCGGCGTATCGGTGACGAAGCTGTAGCTGCCCTGATATACGGCACAGGCTTCTGCTGCCGGGCCGATCAGGAATGCCGCTCCACCGCTGGCTGCCGTATATTCAAGCGCATCGCCGGGGCGTGACTGCGCCGTATCCATGCCAATGCTGAGCGTGTATTCGCCCATGCCGCTGCCCACCAGCCCGATGCTCGCCTGAACGGCTTCCGTCCCGGCCTTGCAGGCAAATTCCCAGTCGGCTGCCTGAATATTCGGAGATGTGCCGAGGCTCTCAGCGACGATGGTGCTGGTCGGCTTGACCGCATACGGGTGACTTTCGCTGCCGATCCAGACGGCGCGCAGTTGATCAGCGCGGATGCCAGCGCGTGCCAGCGCGTTGCGCGCTGCCTCAATGCTCATGGTGGTGACATCCTCATCGGGCCCCGCCACTGCCTTCTCGGTCACGGGGCTGCCGCCGAGACCGCCCGTCCACACGCGCGCAACCTCCGCGCCGGGCAGGCGAAAACGCGGAACATACGCGCCATAACCGACGATGCCAACCTGGCGATCAGGCCGCATCAGGAAGTTCTGCGCCTGAGGGCTTGTGCCGTTCAGATTTACGCTGGATGCTGAAGCCATCGATTTTCCCTTATATATACTTCTGCTCTGACTTTCACTGATGTGTGACTGATGTTACCTTTGTAGTGCACGCACGATTTCGCGCGCTCGTTCCGCACGAATGTTGTTTTCCGCAATCATCTGTTCGACCACACGGCTGACATGTTCCGGCTGTGCGCCTGCTGCCACCGCGATCTGCCGGGCATGCATCCGCATATGCCCCCGCTGGATGCCCTCAGTGGCAAGCGCGCGCAGTGCGGCAAAATTCTGCGCCAGGCCGACGGCGACGATGATCTCAGCCAGTTCGCGTGCGGCCTCCACGCCTAGTATCCTGAGCGCGACCTGTGCGGCCGGATGCACGCGGGTTGCCCCTCCGACGATGCCGACGGCGCACGGCATTTCCAGCGAACCGCGCAGATTACCCTCATCGTCCATCCACCAGTGTGAGAGGCTGGTATAGCGCCCGTCACGGCTGGCGTAGGCGTGAGCGCCAGCTTCCATCGCCCGCCAGTCGTTGCCTGTTGCGATCACCACGGCGTCCACCCCGTTCATGATGCCCTTGTTATGGGTGGCGGCACGGTAGGGATCGGCTTCTGCGAATGCGCCAGCCTCGACAATGGCGCGGGCGACCTCGTCACCGCTGAGCGTTTCGGTTGCCAGCGCCGCCGCCGGGATCATCCCCTCGGCGCTCGCCTTGCGCTGATCGGTCAGGTTACTCAGGATGCGCAGGTTGACGCGCCCACCCGTCAGCGCCTCGATCTGCGGCGCGAGATATTCGACGGCGGTGTTGATGGCGTTGGCTCCCATGGCATCGCGGGTGTCGTACAGCAGATGCACGATCAGCATGGGGCCGACCGGCGTCTCCATCAGCGGGCGCACCTGAATGTCACGCGCGCCGCCGCCATGACGAACAATGCTGCCGCCGATCTGGTTGACCGCATCCAGCAGGGCGGGGCGCTGCGCCATGATCGCCCCGGCGGCGACATAGATATCAGGCACATCCAGCACCTGTATCTGACCGATCATGATCGGCTCGTCGCTTGACGTGGCGAACCCGCCGCCTTCCCGGAAAAGCCGCGCCGCGTTGCTGACCGCCGCAACCACCGAAGGTTCCTCGATCACCATCGGGATCAGATAATCCCGCCCGTTGATCAGGAAATTGGTTGCGATGCCGAGCGGCAGGGCGTAGACGCCGACTGCGTTCTCGATCATGTGATCGGCCTGCGCGGGCGTTAACCCGTTCACGCCGAGCAGCGCACTCTGTTCCGCGTGAGACAGATCTCCCCACTGACTGACGATCGCGGCGCGTTCCGCCAGCGTCCGCTTGTAGAAACCCGAAATTCGTGACGTGTGTGGTTGATTGGACATAGCTGTATTCTCTTTTTCAGAGCTATCAAAAGCTCTCAGGGTAGGAAATGACAGTCAAAAGCTCATCCCGCACTCATGCTGGGGCATGCCTCATCCAGGGGAGTAGCGCTCGATCTGCCGCCATGTGACGGATGGCGCGCCATACAGCGCGATGCCTGCTGCTGATGCCCCCTGCGGCTGTTCAAGGGCAAGCTCGTCATTGATGAAGACGGACAGCCTTCCTTCATTCAGGTAGAGGCGCAGGGTGTTGGTTCCGGCGCTGCGAATGTGCATGAAGCGCCGCCATTCGACGCCCGATTCCAGGGAGGACGCGCTGAAGTATCCGTCTGTGTGAACAAGGATGATGAACGGTGATGTCCCTCCGTCGTCGAGCCATGCCCCCCATGCGGTTCCGGGCGTGCTGCTGAAGGCTTCAAACAGCAGGGTGAACGCGAATGCAGACGCTGAATCCAGCGTGAGCAGTTCTATCTCATCAGTGGGGGATACTGAAGTCAGGTCGTCAATGTTCAGAAGATTGAGCGTCAGCCGGGCGTGCTGGGGTGGGTCTGCCGCGCCCATGCCAAGCACGATCGCGAGGAGGACGATGATGAAGACTGCCGCCGTCATGCTCCACATGACCAGCCTCCAGCGCCTGATTGACACCTCCGGCGCGCGATCATATGCTTGAGACAGATGATCGGTGAGGGTTTCAATGGTCGGCAGATTCTGCCATCGATTCATGCGTGTGTTTATCCTTGCGGCTGGTGTGGCTGGCTTGCTGCTGCTCATCAGCCAGCCTATGCTGGGCGCTCAGTCTCAGGCTGATGAGACGGGATCCGATCTGCTGCCACCGCAGGCGCTGAGCGCGCCGGTCTGGGATGGCACATACCGCCGCATCCGCGTGCCGATTCTGATGTATCACTACATCAGCGCGCCGCCGGAAGATGCCGAC
>SZPD01000268.1 GCA_030263515.1 Anaerolineae bacterium CFX9
CCTGCACCTGTATCGTCTTTTTATTTCGGTCTGAGATTTCGCACTTCCCAGCCGCTGGCGATGCGCGCCAGAATTTCTGATGCTGATCGAATTCCGCTCGTCGCATCAGGACGTTCTACATTGCAGGCCCCTGCACCGCACGCAAATCGCGCCGCATCATCTATACTGTCCCCACGAAGCATCGCAACCATCAGCCCTGCGTATGCCGAATCTCCTGCGCCAGTCGTTCCTGCGACTTCTACAGCAAATGCCGGATGCCACACACGCTTTAAACCCCAGCTTTCCAGTATCAGATTGTCTGACAAGCCAGACAGGCGCGCCCCGTCCGCTGCTGCCAGGTAAATGCCATATTCCCCAAGCTTAAATCCCACCACTGCCGGCCCCATCGCCAGAAGTTCGTCAGCAGCAGCGTCCAGATCGGCAAATGAGATCTGCTCCGCACAACGCCCTTTCCACGCATTGAAACGATCGCGATAGAGGCAAAATATGATCTCATCAATACTTGGGACGAAAATATCAACATTCGGCAGCACGCCTTCAAGAACTGAACGCCAGTCTGCTTTTCCTGCGGGGCCAGAAGCATCCGGAAGTGACATATCCAGTGAAGTGACCGCGCCAGCACGCTTAGCGCGCAGAAAGATTTCCCTGAGTTCATGCCCACCATCCTGATACATACGCGGCAGGATCGGCGGATAGCCAAAGTGGAAAATTTTCCCCTGCGCAACCAGGTCAAAATCGATGTCATCCAGCCCAAAGGTGGCGTTCGTTCCTGTGCAGTGGAGAAATATCCTATCTCTGCGCTCTGGGGAAAGCACTATCGTATAAGAGCTAGGAACCCCGCTCACACGCCTGATTCCCGGCACCAGATCGGGTGAGTATTGAGAAATGTACTCAATGATCAGATTGCTGATATGATCATCCCCGACATTGGCAAGGAACCTGACGCGCGCGCCAAGCGTATGCAGCGCTAACCCCGTATTTGAAACAGCACCGCCTGTCGAAACCGACATAGGACCTACTTCAAATAGTCGTCCGGGAGTTGGCAGCTCGTTCAGCAGCACATGATCCATCTCTGGTATCAGGTCAAGGCAGAGATGTCCCGTTACCACCACATCCAGCTTGTCAGTCATCCGTCAATCATCCGTTCCGAAACTCATATCGCCACCCCTACCCTTTGGCGCTGAGAATCCAGCGCGGCAGTGAGAATGCGGTGGTGAAGCGCGGTCTCTTCAGGAGTGGCGCAGTAAAAACGCTGCCTCATGTTATCACGACCATTGGCGAGCTGATCGCAGAAAGCAGCCCACATCTGAAGGATAGAGTCTGTAAATCCAAACTCAAAAATGCCGCCCGTAATAGTTGGATAAGCGGTCTCATAGCCCAGATCCACGCTCTGCCAGGCTTGCTCTCGCCCGGAGGTGTATTCCATCCATCGCAAGGTTTTGGGAAAACGGGTCGAGTATTCGATGCTGTAATCTGTTCCGAGGATACGCAGATACCAGGTGTTCGTATCTCCCGGCGAGATGCGATACGTCTGGATCGTCAGGGGAAAATTTCCGGAAAGTGATTTCACATCACACACCAGTGTTGCATTGTCCCACGTTTCACATGGAACCATCTCGCCGGTGGCGTCAGGTCGTTCGGTCACGATATTCGACAGAGAAGCATACACAGCAGACGGTATCCAGCCGGCCCTCAGCGGGATATGCAGCGGATGCATACCCAGATCGCCCATACAACCATATTCCCCGTTGATGGCCTTAATGCGTTTCCAGTTGATTTTTTTCCTGGGATCGAGATCGCTGCTGTGCAGCAAGCCGGCGCTTACTTCGATAATAGTGCCGAATCGCCCTTCATCAATCGCCCTGATGATCCGCTGCGCGCCGGGGAAAAATGGAAATTCCGAGGAGCAGGCAACGATGACATCTCTGGACTCAGATATGGCCGATAGGATCGTCTGATTTGCCTGTAGATCGATACCAAAGGGCTTTTCGCCGAGCAGGTGCTTTCCTGCACGAATGATGTCCACATACATCCTCTCGTGAAGATTATGCGGGACGGCGCAGTATATGGCGTCTATATCGGCGCTGTTCAACAGATCGTGATAATTCGTCGTCTTCAAAGAGATGGTCGGTATATTCTGCTCAAACCAATCGAACAGAAGTTCGTTTGTATCACAGATACCCACAATCTGCGGAGCAAAATCCAGACCACTCAGGTGACACCAGCGCGCCGCGGCAGATGCAAATTCCCGCCCCATCAGGCCGAGACCAATCACTCCAAATCGAATGATCCGCTTTGATCTGGTCATGACCCGCCTCGTTATTTCTTCAGGAAATTCAGAGCAGCATCGGGATGCATGTTTTCATGGACGATTGCCATCAGCGCTCGCGTCATGCCTGCCGGGTTCTCATGCTGCACGACATTGCGCCCATAGACGATACCACGCGCGCCCTGCTGCATCAGATCATAAGTTCGCTGAAGAATTTCCAGTTCGGTTACTTTACCGCCGCCGCGCACAAGGACAGGTTTCCCGGCAGCAACTTCAATGACCCTGTGATACTCTGAGACCTCATCGCAGGGATCAGCCTTAATGATATCGGCTCCAAGCTCAATAGCCTGGCGCACCAGCGGGATAATTTTGTCGATATTGCCATCGACCATATACCCCCCTGCCCTTTCATTTGCCTGCATCACCAGCGGCTCAATCATCAGCGGCATGCCATAGCGCTCGCACTCCGGTTTCAGAGCACAGATATTCTCGACGCACTGACGGTACACATCAGGCCGATCGGGGAGATTAAAAAGATTAACGACGACACAGCTTGCGTCCAGCCGCAGCGCCTGTTCAACGGGACTGGCGATCATTGCGCTGTACAGCATATTCGGCAGGGTTTTTCCGTACACATTGGCAATATCTGTCCTCAGGACCAGTGCCGGCTTATGCTTTCCTGGTGTGCGCTGAAGTATCGGGGCCTGCCCAATGCTGAGCTGGATGGCATCCGGCGCGGCATCAACAAGTGTCGCGACGACCTGTTCCATATTTTCAATGCCGTCCAGAAAAGAACGTTCACCGAAAAATCCATGATCGACAGCAACATCAAAACATTTGCTATCAGGGGCAAACAAACGATTCATACGAGGCTCAACAGACATCGATCACATCCTGTTTTTGATGGTCAGTAAACGTGATGCGGATTATATTCTCCCTTCAACGAATACGCATGCTTCAGGGTTGACGAATTTGAACTGGATGAGAAAGCTGACTGTCACGCGGTGAGTGCGTTACACTTGATGCAGGTGAGTTCGCGGATATTCGCTGGCGAGGTTGAGCGCTGTGCTGCTCCCACTTTTTCCCCTCAATACAGTCCTGTTTCCCGGAATGCCCTTGACGCTGCACATTTTTGAAGAGCGTTACAAGCTCATGATCAGCCGCTGTATCGCCGAGCAATCGCCGTTTGGAGTCGTGCTGATTCGATCTGGCTCCGAGGTACAGGGTCTCGGTCCGAGCGCGGAACCCTATCAGGTGGGATGCACGGCGATCATTACCCAGGTTCAGAAGACCGAATTAAACCGCATCAATCTGATCGCGGTAGGCCGGCAGCGTTTCTTCATCGAGGAACTGGACAAAAGCCTGCCATATCTTCAGGGTCATGTGCGGATACTGCAGGCAGCCGAACATACTCATCACGAAACAGAATCCGAGATTCTTGGAAGTCTCATTCAGCGTTATCTCCGGGCAGTTGCCCGCCAGGAAAATCTTGATTTTGAGTCCGTGCAGCTTCCGCCCGACTCGGCTTCTCTAGCCTATCTTGGAGCATCGGTACTCAGGCTGGATCTGGGTGAAAAACAGCGTCTTCTGGAGATCGAACATCTGCCCGATCTGATCCAGCAGGTGACTGCCATGTTCCGCAAGGAGCTGGCGCTGCTTCACATCCTCAGCCAGTCAAAAACCTATGAAGGCGGCGTATTTTCTCTTAACTAGAGGGATTCTTTGACGCTTATGCATACTGATCGTGAGTGGATCACTAAACAGGCAGCGAAAACCCTTCAACGGCTGAAACCCAGAATTGTCAGCGCGTTACCGGAGGAAGAGCTTCAAAGCGAATTTCTGACAAGACTCGCCGGGCATTTTGAAACCATCTTCGAGGTCGCCTATTCGCTCTACGGCGGACAGTATGATTTCTTTTATCACCTCCAAACCTGGATAGACACGGCGCTGGCAGCCTATCGCGAACGCAGCAGCATCCTGCGCGATCTCGATCGCAGGCGGGAGCAAAACCCCGCCTGGTATCAGGATAACAAGATGGTCGGGGCTGTATGCTATGTAGATCTGTTTGCCGGGAGTCTGGCAGGACTGGAAGCAAAGATTCCGTATCTCGAAGAATTAGGGATCACGTACCTTCACCTCATGCCCGTTTTTGCTTCCCCTGAACAGAACAATGATGGCGGCTATGCGGTATCCAGCTTTCGTGAGGTCAATCCTCGGCTGGGAACGATGCAGCAGCTTGAACAACTGGCTTACAAGCTGAGAAAACACGGCATCAGCCTGGTGCTCGACTTTGTTTTTAATCACACCTCAAATGAGCATCCATGGGCGGTTCGAGCGCTCGCCGGCGATGAAGAGTATCAGGCATACTACCGTTTTTTCGACGATCGCAGCATTCCGAATGCCTATGAGCCTTACCTGCGCGAGATTTTTCCTGAACAGGCTCCGGGAAGTTTCACCTACCTGCCAGAGCTTAACAAATGGGTGTGGACAACTTTCTACTCATTTCAGTGGGATCTGAATTACGCAAATCCACAGTTGTTCCGCGCCATGCTTGAAGAAATGTTTTTCCTTGCCAACCGTGGGGTCGAGATTCTGCGCCTGGACGCAGTGCCGTTCATCTGGAAGGAACTTGGCACAAACTGTGAAAATCTGCCTCAGGTGAATATGCTGATTCGCGCCTATAACGCTTTCATGCGCGTGGTCTGCCCTTCCCTGTTGTTCAAGTCTGAAGCGATCGTTCACCCTCGTGATGTCCGCAGTTACATTGGCGAGGATAAGTGCCAGCTCTCCTACAACCCCATCATGATGGTGTCGCTCTGGGAAGCGCTGGCTACCAGAGAAGTTTACTTTTTCACACACACTATGCAGAAGCAGTTTCCGCTTGAAGGAAACACTTCATGGATCAACTATGTCCGTTCGCATGATGACATTGGCTGGGGATTTGCGGATGAGGATGCGCAGGAAGTCGGGATCATCGGCAGCCATCACCGTTATTTTCTGAATCAGTTCTATACCGGGGCTTTTCCGGGAAGTTTTGCCGCTGGGCAGCCCTTCAATTACAACCCACGCACAGGAGATATGCGTATTTCTGGAACCTGCGCATCGCTGGCAGGGCTTGAGAAAGCACTTTTATCGCATGATCCGGCAGAGATCGGCCGAGCCGTCAAGCGCATCCTGTTGATCTATGGCATCTGTTTTTCGGCTGGTGGCATTCCTTTAATCTACCTCGGTGATGAGGTCGGCACGCTCAACAATTATGCTTATGCTGATGACCCGGAAAAGAAGGCAGACAGCCGTTGGCTGCATCGGCCTCCGGCAGATGAACGCCTGTATGAAAGCCGGCATGATCCTGCTTCTGTTCCCGGCATGATCTTTAACGGCATGCTTCGGATGCTCCGGCTGCGCAAGGCATATCCTCAATTCTCAAATGGGAACACGAGATTTGTCAGCACGTCTAATAAGCATGTGCTGGCTTTCGTGCGCAATGCGCAGATACTGGTACTGGCAAATTTCTCGGAGCACAGGCAGTCCATAGAAGCCCAGCCATTTTCGGGTTTTCTGGCTGCTGGCAGAGATCTTCTTGGCGATTCGGCTTTATCGACTGGGCAGGTATTGCAGCTTGAACCCTACCAGTTGATGTGGATCATTCCCGCCGGGCATGAGGCATCACCGCCAGATAGATACGCGGATGCAGCCCGCGCA
>SZPD01000269.1 GCA_030263515.1 Anaerolineae bacterium CFX9
GCTTCGCTGTAGCGCGCAGTATCGACGGCTGCCTGCGCTTCCTGAAGAATCGCCGCCAGGTCATAGCCGCCGCTGCTGGATGGCGTGATCACGATCTCCTGCGTCGCCTCAGCCTCAGGCTGTGTTGGCGAGGGCGTGAATGTCGGCGAGGCGGTCGGCGTCTCTGTCGGCAGTTGATTGAGATAGAGCGCCGTCGCGGTCGATTGATACTCCGCCACGAACGGAACGCCCGGCGTCAGCGTCGCCAGGAAGCGAATACGCGCTTCCAGCAGCACGATATTGCCCGCTTCGACATCGCCGGGAATGCGGTTTACCTGTTCAGAGATGGCTGCGTTCTGTGTGGAAGTCAGATGGATATTGGCTTCACGCTGACCGCTCGTCCAGCCCGCCGCGCCTGCCAGCGCCACGATCAGGATCGAAAACAGCAGCAGCAGACCGCCGATCAAGCCCATCATGCCGCAGCCAGCGCGTCCAGCCGTGCGCGGCGGGCGGTCTCCATACTCGACATGGCTTTCGACGACAGGCTCGGCAGCCGGTTCGCTGTATCGCGATGCTTTCTGCGGCGCGGCGACAGGGCGAGTCGGTTGGGTATCGTCCAGAGAGGGTGGTGTATGTTCGTAACTCATGGCGGCGTATTCTACATGTCGGCTTGCAGCGTTGTCCAGCGACGTTTACCCTACGCCAGATCGCCGCGCAGCGTTACGGCGCAGGGCTGCCAAGCCGCTCCGCCACCCGGCTGATGATCGCTTCGCTCACGGCTGTTTTGGAGAGCAGCGGCAGGGCTTCAGGCTCGGCATTCGGGTAAAGCAGGGTGACGCGGTTGGTGTCCACATCAAAACCGGCGTCCTGTTCGGTGATATCGTTGGCTGCCAGCATATCCGCGCCCTTGCGGATCAGCTTGTCGCGCGCATTCTCCAGCAGATCGCGGCTTTCGGCGGCAAAGGCGACGACGATGCGCGGAAAACCGGTTTCCCGGCGGCGTTCGGCAATGGTCGCCAGAATGTCGGCTGTGCGCGTGAGGGGCAGCGACCAGCCTTCCTCATTTGCCGTCGATTTCTTGATCTTGTCTTCTGCCACCTGCACTGGGCGGAAATCGGCGACGGCAGCCGCCATCAGCAGCGCGTCTGAACGCTGCGTGTGATCGAGGACTGCCGCCAGCATTTCATCCGCCGAATCGACCGGCACGACATGCGCGCCATACGGCGCGTTCAGCCCGCGCGCGGCGGTGATCAGCGTGACGCTGGCTCCCGCATCCAGCGCCGCCTGCGCCAGTGCGTAGCCCTGCTTGCCACTGGAATGATTGGTCAGGTAGCGCACAGGATCGATCGCTTCACGAGTGCCGCCCGCGGTCACCACGACGCGCCGCTCCCGCAGCGCGCCATTCTGTCCGAGCGTGGTTCGGATCGCGCCGATCAGCGTCGGTGTTTCCGGCAGTCTGCCGACGCCTGCCAGTCCTGAGGCAAAGCGCCCGGTTTCAGGCTCGATGACGCGCACGCCGCGCTCGCGCAGCAGGGCGACATTGGCCTGTGTCGCCGGGTGGCTGTACATTGCGCCGTCCATGGCAGGCGCGCAGATCACCGGGCAGCGCACCGCCAGCGCAGTAATGGTGAGCAGATCGCTGGCGTTCCCGTGCGCCAGCCGAGCCAGGGTATCGGCTGTCGCAGGCATGATCGCGAGCAGATCGGCGGCTTCTGACAACCCGACGTGGGCGATATGCGTGGGCAGACCGCCGCCCGTTTCCGTCTGCCAGAGGTCGGTATACACGGGCCGCCCGGTGACTGCCTGAAAAGCCAGCGGCATGACGAATTTCTGCGCGGCGTCGGTCATGATGACATCGACCAGCGCACCCGCCTGGGTCAGCTTGCTTGCCAGATCAACGGCTTTATAAACGGCAATGCTGCCCGTTACCCCCAGGATGAGGCGTTTATTGGTCAGGATCGTGATCGGTTCCATAAAACGTATACCGTCCTTATGCGGCAGAACGTTTGCCCTGCCGCGCTTTCTCTTCCAGAGCGCGCATATATTCCTGAACGGCGTCGTTGGTCTCGATACCGAGGAAGCGCTGCAACCAGCGCTGACGCCATGCCATGCGCAGCATCAGCGCCCAGACGATGAACGCCGCAGTCAGGATCAGATAATCGACTGCCCGCAGCGGGACCAGCTCGAAGAAGTGACGCGCCGGCGGGATGGCGATGATCAGGATCAGCCCAACCAGCATCGCCAGCACCAGGTACGTCGGGCGTTTGTCCGGGCTGAGCTGGTCGCCCGCCACGAAGAACGGATGCGGCGGCTCGACGAAGATCACCAGCATCAGCCCGCAAAGGGAGGTGAAGATCGTCAGCGCGGTACGGGCAAAAACTGCGGCGTCCTCAAAGGCAAACGCAGCCGGATCGGTCACCTCAATGACAGCAGTTTCCGCGAACTGCGCCATCGTTTCTGCTGTGACTTCGGCCGGCACATTGGCATTATCGATGTAGATCATCAGGAAGCCGATATAGATCAGGAAGCCGAAGAAAAAGGTCATCAGCGCGGCGGGGACGACGAAATGTACTACCGATGCCAGCAGCCGTCCCCGAATCTTGTCGGGGCGCGCCCATGTCGCCAGTGCCAGCGTCGGCAAGCCAACCGCCATGAACGTCAGCAGGGCGACATGCTTCGGCACAAACGGAAAGCCGATACCCACAACTGCCGTAGCGACGATCAGCAGCGCTACGGTCAGCGCGCGCGTCAGGAACAGACGGAGAATATCCTGCATCCCGTTGACGATACGCTGCCCTTCCAGAAAAGCCGGGGGCAGCGCAGCGAACGAATCGCCGAGCAGGATCATATCGGCGACGCCGCGCGTGGCAGCGCTGCCGCTCTCCATAGCGATACCGAGATTGGCTTTCTTGAGAGAGAGGACATCATTCACGCCGTCGCCCATCATGGCGACGTAGTAATTGCGGCGGCGCAGCGCATCCACCAGCCGTTCCTTCTGCTGTGGTGTGATGCGCCCGAAGATAGTGGCTTCGACAGCGATGGCTTCGAAAGCGGCATCATCCAGGCCATCCAGTTCGGTTCCGCTGACGACCTTCAGATCCCCCTCGAAGCCCGCCTGTTTTGCCAGGGCGGCAACCGTATGCGGGTTATCTCCAGAGATCACCTTGAGGATCACGCCCGCCTGCCGGAAGCCGCTGATCGTCTCGCGGACATTGGCGCGCAGTTCGTCGCTCAGGATGACGAGGGCGATCGGCGTCAGGCTGGGGGGCAGGGCGGGCTGCTGCGCCTCATCGTGCAGGATATGGGTATCGGTGCGCCCTGCAAAGATCAGCACGCGCAGGCCTTTTTCCGAGTATTCGGCGGCGGTGGCGCGCAGCGGCTCCACACTGTCAGGATGCAGGCTGTCCGCCATCATCTCCAGCGCGCCAAGTGCGTAAACACCCGGCATCTCGGCGTCATGAACGGCGATCGCGCTCCACTTCAGCGCTGAGGAAAACGGCACTTCGTCGATCACCGTCCGGCGTGTTCCGCTCAGCCCGGCGGCGATCGCCTCGCTGGTCTTGTTGGTGGCGGTCACGCTGTGGGCAAAATCTCCCAGCAGCCGGGCTGCTTGTTCCTCGGTGAAACCCGTCTGGGGGATGATCGTTTCGTAGTGGATCCTGTTCGCGGTCAGCGTTCCGGTCTTATCCATGCACAGTACGGTCACATTGGAGAGCGACTCGACCGAATTGCTCTGCTGGATGAGCGCCCCCTGGCTGGCGATGCGCAGCGCGCCCATCGCGTAGGCGACGATAACCATGAAGAACAGGCCGTTGGGAACCAGCCCGGCGACGACGGACGCCATCTGAACACCGCGTACCAGCGGGATCGCCGTCACCAGCGCAGAGACGAACAGCAGGAAGCCGATGATCAGCGCCAGCAGCGCCAGCAGGCGCAGGATGAAGTTGACCTCGCGCTGAAGCGGCGTTTGCACGACGCGGAACTGGCGCGCGCTCGCGGTCAGCTTGTTGGCAAAGCTCTCCGCACCAACGCGGCGTGCCTCGATCATTGCCGTGCCTGAGACGACGAAGCTGCCGCTCATGACTTCATCGCCGCCGCGCTTGGGGATCAGGTCGCTTTCGCCCGTCAGCAGCGATTCGTCCACTTCGATGCGCCCGCCGCCAACCACCACGCCATCCACCACGATCTGATCGCCGGAACGGGCGACCAGAATATCGCCCAGGACGACCTCGGACGGATCAACGGCGCGCTCTTCGCCGTCGCGCAGCACGGTGACGCGCGGGCGCGCGAGCAGGGCGATCTGATCAAGCTGCCGCTTGGCGCGGATTTCCTGATAGATCCCGATCACGACGTTCATCAGGATCAGACCGACGCTCAGCACGGCATCCCCAACGCGCCCCAGCGCAATCAGGACGACGCCGATCGTGAACAGGATGACATTGATGAAATTGAGGACATTGGCACGCAGGATCTGTGCGTAGGATCGGCTGGTTGAGATCTCGACGTTATTTCCCTGACCCTGCTGGCGGCGCGCCGCCGCCTCGGCATCCGTCAGTCCGCGAATTGCATTGTCGGGCGTCGTCACGTGAATCCCCCTCGATCAGCCCTGGCTGATTCAAGCATACCGGAAATTGAGCACCGTCTCCACACAAGAAAAAACCGATGCGCACCCAAAGATACGCACCGGCTTCGAGACAGGTTTCAGACGGTCTGCGCTTACTGTTTCTTCGTCGCCTTGTCAACCGCGGCGACCAGCGCCTCAACCGCGATCGGCTTGCCGAGAAAATCATCTGCGCCGGCGCTGAGCGCCTGCTGAGCCTGGTATCCGGCGGTGGCGCTGCTGCAAACCAGCATTGGCACGCGCTTGTCAGGGTACTGCTTGCGGATATAGCGCACGAAATCCATGCCGTTCATGTCGGGCAGCATCAGATCGAGTATGATGGCATCGGGCAGCTTGTAGAAGCATACACCGAGGGCCTTGGCGACATCCTGAACGACCGTCACTTTGTAGCCTGCCTGTTCCAGCGCCATCTTGAAGACGCTGCCCACTTCCTTGTCATCCTCAAGCACGAGCACATGCTGCCCCGTGCCGGTGGGTGGCTTGGCTTCTGCTTCCTGTGTTTCGGGCGTTGGGTTGACCATCGGCACGACCGAAAACATGACCTGCATCCGCAGTTTGCCCAGGCTGATATCATCGCCGTGGCGGACGCGGTAATCCGTTTCCGGATGGCAGAGCATCCCGTTCAGCAGCGTGCCGTTGGTGCTGCCGAGATCGCGCAGATACAGGCAGTCGTTCTTCAGGATGAGCTGCGCATGCCTGCGCGAAACGCCGTTCTGGAACCCCTGATACGGGGTGAGATCGATCTCCGGTCTGATACCGTTTTCAACATCCGCACGCCCGAACAGCATGGTATCCTTAACCTGAAGCTGGAGCATGTCCGGCGTCCCGACGATGCGCAGTTCGATCACGTAGGGAAGTGGATCGAGCGGCCCGGTTTTGCGGGCAACGGGGGCTGGTGAAGACGTGGGTACAGGGGCTGGGCGGTCGAAGGGGCGCGTAACGGCAGTCTGCGGAGACTTCGGCGGCTTCTGAATCATCAGGGGATTCCTGCACTTATCTGACAGGGAGCAACTTAAATCGGCGGTTTCTGACCACTTCATTATAGCACAGGCGCAGCGCACGCCTGAGTTATTCATACATTTTTCACATCGCCGATCACAATACAACTCTTACTGTATCATGATTGCGATTTTTGCCTCAATATGACTTTTGTTTGAGCAGATCTGTATTTATCAGAGGAACAAAAGGTGGTGGTAACGGGACAGCAGGACGAATGAGCAGGGAAGCAGGCAGAATGATACGGGCGGCGGCGGTGGCGATCGCGCTGCTGCTCGCCGTGAAGGAAGCTCAGACACAGCCCGCACAGCCTGATTCTGCCGGGCAAGCACCTGCTGAACTGCTGACGACTCTTCCGCCGA
>SZPD01000270.1 GCA_030263515.1 Anaerolineae bacterium CFX9
GCGCGCCGTCTGGCAGGACGCGGCCGCGATCATCCACTGCACGGCCGGCGATCTTCAGCCCGGCATGCCCAATGACTGGATCGCCGTGCCAACAGGTCTGGCACTCACAGCGTGTTCCCGCGCTGATCTGGCGCTGATCGTCCGGGGTGGCGCGCCTCAGATTGGCGATCCGGTACTCATGTCCCGTTTCGGGGTCGAGACAGTGCCGGCGCTGCTCGATGGCGCTCCCAAAGCCATCCGCCGTGATCTCGCGCGCCGCATCTCTCGCAGCAGTATTGCCGAGCCGGGCTTGACCCTTCAACCAGTTCCAGCCCGGCGCTGGCTGCCCTCATGGAGGAATATACGACAATGACCGACATCCTCTTTGGGCAGTCATACTACCTGCGCTTTGACCCCAAGCTCTACGACGCGATGCAGCCTTATCCACCGCTGGGGACGCTCTACGCTGCCTCAGTCATGCGCGAGCGCGGCTACCGTGTCGCGCTGTTCGACGCCATGCTGGCACACGGCACGGAAGCATGGGCGGCTGCCCTCGACCAGTATCAGCCGCGCTACGCCGTGCTGTTTGAGGATAATTTCAACTATCTGAGCAAAATGTCGCTGCTGCGCATGCGGGAAGCCGCCTTCCGTATGATCGACGCCGCCAAAGCGCGGGGCTGTGTCGTGATCGCCTGCGGCGCTGATATGACTGACCATGCGGAGAAATATCTCGAACACGGCGCTGATTACGTGTTGATCGGCGAGGGCGACGAGACGATTGCCGAGCTGATCGACCATCTGGAAGGCAGAATTTCCGTGGCGCTGGAAGATGTGCGCGGCATCGCCTGGCGTGATGGGGACGGCACAGTTCGGCGCACGCTGCCCCGCCCTGTGATCGCCAGGCTGGATTCACTTCCCTTCCCGGCATGGGATCTGGTTGACCGAGACAAATATCGCACTGTCTGGCTGGAGCATCACGGCTACTACTCGATGAATCTGGTGACGACGCGCGGCTGCCCATTCCACTGCAACTGGTGCGCCAAGCCGATCTGGGGACAGCGCTACAACGTGCGCAGCGCGGTCAATGTGGTGGAGGAGATGGCATGGCTCAAGGAACGCTTCAACCCTGATCATATCTGGTTCATGGACGATATCATGGGCATTCAGGATCGCTGGATCGAGGAATTTGCCGATGAGCTGGACCGACGTAAGCTGCGGATCCCATTCAAGAGCCTGAATCGCGTCGATCTGCTGCTGCGCGGCAAGACGATCCCGGCGCTGGCAAGGGCGGGCGCAAAGATCGTCTGGGTCGGCGCGGAAAGCGGATCGCAGAAAATCCTGGACGCCATGGAAAAGGGGACACGTGTCGAGCAGATTTACGAAGCGACGCGCCAGCTTCATGCGCACGGCGTGCGGGTGGCATTTTTTCTCCAGTTCGGCTATCCGGGTGAAACGCGGGAAGATATCGAGCTGACGCTGCGGATGGTGCGCGATCTGATGCCGGACGACATCGGCATTTCAGTCAGCTATCCGCTGCCGGGCACGAAGTTCTACAATGCGGTGCGCCATGAGTTGGGCGAACGCGCCAACTGGATCGACAGCCAGGATATGGCGATGCTGTATCAGGGGCCCTTCCGCACCGAGTTCTACCGCCAGCTTCATACCGTCATCCACAAGGAATACCGCTCTCGCAAGACATGGGCGGAGATCCGCAGCCTGCTGCGGAGCCGCACCCCGCTGACCCCTTCCCTGCTGCGGCGCACCGCGGCGATGATCTATCATCAGATCACGCTGCCCGGAGCCCGTTCACGGCTTGATGCGCTGGCGAATCTGCCACATGAGCCGACGCGGATTCCCAATGTCATCCTGAGCGAATGAGCTGAATTTTCCGTATACTTGAAGGGCAGAGCAGGTACACCGCTGTGAGGTGAGAAGACAACATTGTGGCTGTCTGGATAAAAATCATCAACCCATCCGTCGAAACGGCAGACGGGCATGAATTGTGGGGAGTCGTGGTGATCGACCTGGAACGGGTGGACGCTTTTGGCGTTCCAGGAGCAGGACAGGTGGCGGCGATCATCGACGGAAAATCGTTCATCATCCGCGAAGAAGCCGACCAAACCGCCTACCATACAGTGCTGGCTTACGCGCAAAGACTGACCGGGAAATCACTTACCTGAGGAACTATTGTGTCCACACGTTACCAGTGGGTTCGCTATCAGAGCGGCGAAAATACCACCGAGATTTTCAATCTCGACCAGGTATCTCACTTCCGGCATATCTCCGCCGGAGAAGAATCAGTCATCGAATTTGTCATCCATGATGCGACGTACAGGATCATGTACAGCGTCGATCAGGTTGCCTTCGGTGTGGTTGCGCAGTACATCCAGGAAACGACGGGCTATCAGTTGATCTAGGGATTCGATGGACATTCTGCTGGCGCATGGGTATTTCCTCTACGAGGATCCGCACGAACTGAAGGTGATGAAGCCCTACCCGCCGCTGGGCATCCTCTACCTGTCGAGCTACCTCAAGAGCAGAGGGTTCAGCGTCGGCGTGTTTGACTCCACCTTTCAGAACTTCGACGCCTTCGCCGAACAACTACGCCGGGATCGCCCATCGATCGTCGGGCTGTATACCAACCTGATGACGAAATTCAACATTCTGCGCATGATCCGCGTGTGCCGGGAACAGGGCGCGCTGGTCGTGTTGGGGGGACCTGAACCCCCCTATTACGCGGCGGAATATATCGAACACGGGGCCGATGTCATCGTGCGGGGCGAGGGCGAACTGACGCTCGAAGCGCTGATCCCCCACCTGATCCGGCATGGACTGCGCGATCTCGAAGTCATTGAAGGGATCATCTACCAGCAGGACGATGGCCTGATCGCTGAGACCCCGCCACGCCCACAGATCGCCGATCTCAGCAGTCATCCATGGCCGGATCGGGCGGCGATCGATATCCCTGCCTATATGCGCGTCTGGAAAACGCATCACGGCAAAAGCTCGGTCTCGGTCATCCAGTCTCGCGGCTGCCCGTACACCTGCACATGGTGCAGTCACTCGGTCTACGGCAACACGCACCGCCGCCGCACCCCTGCCGATGCCGCAGAAGAAGTGCTTTGGATTCAGGAAACCTATCACCCGGATCTGATCTGGTATGCCGATGATGTTTTCGCCATCAATCGACGCTGGTTCTTCGACTACAAAGCCGAGCTGGAGAAGCGCGGCGTCCGCATTCCGTTCGAGTGTATCTCGCGAGCTGACCGGCTGAATGAGGAAGTGGTCAGGGCGCTGGCGGAGATGGGCTGCTTCCGGCTGTGGAATGGCTCGGAGAGCGGTTCTCAGCGCGTGCTGGACGCGATGCAGCGCAAGGTGCAGGTGGAGGATGTGCAGGCAAAAACTCACCTGCTGAAGCGCTACGGCATTGAAACGGGCATGTTCATCATGCTCGGCTACGAAGGCGAAAGTATCCGCGAGCTGGATGAAACGGTCGATCATCTCAAGAAGTCCAATCCCGATATCTTCCTGACGACGGTCGCCTATCCGATCAAGGGGACTCCCTACTATCGTGAGGTCGAAAGCCGTATCCTGACCAGTAAACGCTGGGAAGAACGCTCTGACCGTGACCTGACCGTCGCCGGCCGGCATTCCAAACGCTTTTATCGTTATGCCACCCGCTGGATGGTGAGCGAGGTCGCGCTGAACCGCGCCCGCAAAAACGGCGGCGTCAGCGCGCTGCGGCAGATGAAGCTGTTCGCCAGCGCGCGGGTCGGGCGGATTGGCATGCTGCTGACGCAGCGTGAGCGCGAACGCAGCGGGAAGCCGCTGCGTACGTTCCATGCGCAGGCGGCACAGACGACCTCATGATGCATGCCTTTGACGCGCTGGCTCCATCCTATGATCGGGATTTCACATCGTTCCGCACGGCGCGTCTTCTGAGGCAGCGTATTCAGGCGCGGCTGCCAGCCCTTTTTCCCATTGGGGCGCATGTGCTGGAACTCGGCTGCGGCACAGGCGAGGATGCATTGTTTCTGGCGCAGCATGGCGTCAACGTCACGGCCACGGATGCCAGCGAAGGGATGATCGCACAGACACGCGCCAAGATCGGCGATCACGCCGGCGTGACGCTGGCCGCGCTGGATATCAATGCCCCACCCGATCACTTTGGAGACCGCCTGTTTGCCGGAGTCTATGCCAATTTCGGCGTGCTGAACTGCGCGCACGACCTGCCTCTGCTGGCGCGGTGGCTGGCAGCACGACTCACGCCAAACGCCAAAGCCGGATTCTGCGTGATGAGTCCGTGGTGTCTGTGGGAAACACTCTGGCAGACGGCACATCTGAATATCCGCACGGCATTCCGGCGCTGGCGAGGCAGCGCGTCGTTCAAACCACACCCGGACGCGGAGGAAATCCGTGTCTTCTATCCCACCGTCAGGCAGATCAGCCGCGCCTTTGCGCCGTATTTTCGACGCGAGCATGTCATGCCGATCGGTCTTTTCCTGCCCCCCACTGATGTCTATGGCGCGCTCGAAAAGCGCCCGCGCCTGCTGGATCGGCTGGCTGCGCTCGACGACCGTTTTGCCAGCAGCAGCATTCTGGCGAATTTTGCAGACCACTACTGGATCGAGTTCATACGTACCACGGAGATACCTTCATGATACAGATCTTCGCGCTGCGACTGAAACCGGGTCAGGATCTGAAGCAGGAACTGATCGCCTTCACGCAGCGGAACGCCATCCAGGCAGGTTTCATCGTGACATGCGTCGGCAGCCTGCACGTCGCTGCGCTTCGGCTGGCGAATCGTGACGAAATATCGGTCTATGAGCGCAAGTTTGAGATCTGCTCGCTGGTCGGCACGCTCGATCCGGAGGGGTGTCACCTGCATCTCGCCCTGTCTGACAGCACAGGCGCAATGATCGGCGGGCACATGCAGGAAGGCTGCCTGATCTACACGACTGCCGAAATCGTGATCGGCGCGGCGTCTCATCTCGCATTTCGTCGTGAACCTGATGCCCAGACTGGCTACCCTGAACCCGTCATCGACCCGCGCTGAGATGCCGGGCAGCGCTGCCAGCCTGCGCCGCAATACCGTACTGCTCATGCTGAGCAATATCGGCGGCGCGGCGCTGTCGTTTGCGCTGTCGGCGCTGATCGGGCGCGCCCTGGGCGAAGCCGGGCTGGGGATTTACGCGGTATCCGCCGCATGGATATTCCCGCTGGCGCTGATCGCGGATTTCGGCATCAGCACGCTCATGACCCGCGATCTCTCGGCATCGCCGGAAGACTGTGAGCGCTACCTGCGCGCTTCGGCGCTGGCGCGCGGCGGTTTCGGCGGTCTGCTCATGATCAGCCTGATCGTGCTGGCCCCGTGGCTGAGCCGGGATCCGGCGGTCGTTGAAGGCATCCGTATCTCTGCGCCGCTGATCCTCATCCTGCCTTTCTACAGCAGCTTCACAGCGGTCTTCAAGGCGCGCAATGCCATGAGGCTGATTCCGTGGCTGAATATCGGTATGCTGCTCTCACAGGTCATCCTGACGACGCTGGCTTTCGCGCTGGGGGGCGGGGTTCGCGCGGCCATCATCATCAATGTGGCGACTTCGCTGGGACAGCTCATCGCGGCCTATCTTGCCTACCAGGCGCGTTTTGCCGAGCGCAGTCCCGCTGAGCCGCTCAGCCTACTGGTGCGCAGGCTGATTCAACGCTCATGGAAATTCGCCGTCGCCGGGCTGCTTGCCGCCATGCAGATCCGGCTCAGCACGATTCTGCTCGAACAGCTCACAAACGCGGGCGAAGTCGGCTATTTCAGCGCGGGCAGCCGATTTATGGAAGCGGCGCGCCTGATTCCGAATGCCTATTTCGGCGCTCTCTTTCCGGCGCTTTCCGCGGTCGCCGCCGATCCGCAGGCGATGCAGCGCGTCTTCGGAAACGCCTTCCGCCTGCTCATCCTGTTC
>SZPD01000271.1 GCA_030263515.1 Anaerolineae bacterium CFX9
CCCCGACAATGAGCAGAGCAAGGACGATAAGGAACGTCAGGCCAATTTTGGAATTTAGCTTCTTGAACATAGCATCTCTCCCCTCCACGCTAGTATTTGAATCTAAACTTACCCCCCCCTTAAAAGTATTATACCACGCGGTTGAAAACTGCTATACAAATTTCATGAGTGTCAGGGAAATTTTACGCAAGCGGAGGGTTAGCGTTGAGTCCAGCCTTCAATTTGGGCCATGACCACCTGCTCAAATGTGGCATCCAAGTTGCCACCGCGCTGAAACTGCCCGCCGACGTATGCACAGTAACAGAGTCTGCATGCCGCTCGAAGGCAGATACAGCGGTGTGTTCGCGGATGTCCGCCCCGTATGCACGCGCCAGCCGAACATGCGCCAGCACGCAGCGCGAGGCGAACAATACGCCTGCATCCGCCTGATACAGACCGATCATGTCTTCATCCAGCCGGAACTGAGGAAAGCGGCGCTGCACGTCCTCCGGCGAGAGCAGTTCATGGGGAATGCCTGTTTCAGCAAGACTGCGGATCATGCCATCGAGCATCGGTTCGCTGCCGGGAACGCCAAAATCAAGCCCGCCGGTCTTAACCCACAGCGTTTCCCCCATCTCCTGCTGGAGAGCATCCCATTCGCCATAGGCCGCTTTCGCCAGCTCGACGTAAACCGGATGATCGTAAGCGTAGCGGATAATCCGTGAATGCCCGTAGGAACTGCCCCGCCCGTGATCGATTTCAAACTGCTCCAGCAGCAGCACACGCAGTCCGCGCTTCGCCGCGTGGTATGCCGCCGCAGAGCCATAGGCTCCCGCGCCGATCACGATGAGATCGAAGGTTGTCATATGGGCATATCCTGTCTGGTCTGGCTGTGCGATAATGTGCAGATTGTATCTCGGAGGCAGTTTGATGAGTAAATCCATCGACTCAATACGGCTCACGCAGACGGTGAGCGATCAGATTGTGCGCTGGCGTCGCGATTTTCACATGCACCCGGAACTCGGATTCCAGGAATTCCGAACATCCGGCATCGTGGCAGATGAACTGCGCAAACTCGGTCTGGAAGTGGCGACCGGCGTCGGCAAGACGGGCGTCGTCGGCATCCTCGGCGAGGGCAAACCTGTCATCGCCATTCGAGCCGACATGGACGCTCTGCCCCTGCAGGAATTGAATGATGTCAGCTACCGATCGCAGACTCCCGGCATGATGCATGCCTGCGGGCACGACGCGCATACCGCCATCCTGCTGGGTGTGGCAAATATCCTGGCAGCCATGCCTGATCGTCCGGCGGGGGAAATTCGTTTCCTGTTCCAGCCGTGTGAGGAGATGGATGATGACGACGGCAAGAGCGGAGCCTATTACATGGTTCAGCAGGGGGCGATGGACAATGTTGACCGCGTGATCGCGCTCCACGTCAACAGCACCTCGCCCGCAGGGACGATCATCGTTCAGGATGGATATATTTCCGCCGCGGTAGACAACTTCCGCGGGCGGATCATCGGCAAAGGATGCCATGCCGCGCATCCTGATGAAGGCGTCGATCCCATCTTCGTCGCTGCGCAGGTCGTCAACGCCCTGCATGGCGTCCGCGCTCGCCGCATCGACCAGACCCGCCCCGCGGTGATCTCGCTCGGTTCGATCCATGGCGGCGCGCTTGAAGCGGGTGAAAATGTCATCCCGGATGAGGTGTCTATCGCCGGCACGATCCGCAGCGCCGACGAAGCCACCCGCGAAAAGCTGTGGCGCGAGGTCGAAAATGCCTTCGCCCTGGCACGCGCCTTTGGCGGCGACTATGAGTTCACGCTGACCAAAGGCTGCCCGGCCGTCTACAACGACCCGATCGTCACAGGCGTCATGCGCGATGTGGTCACCGACCTGTATGGCGCAAATGCGCTGATCGAACACCAGCCCTCAATGGGGGGTGAGGACTTCAGCTTCATGACGCAGCGCGCGCCCGGCGCGATGTTCATGCTCGGCTCGAAGAAGGATTCCAAAGATCGCCCTCACCACAATCCCTATTTCGATCTGGACGAATCCTCATTTGATGTCGGCGCTGCTGTTCTCGTGGAGACCACCCTGCGGCTGCTCCGCGACCTCGGCAGCAAAACGTAATCAGCACCCCTGAACCCGAATCAGCGTATACTCATGAGCGTATACGCTGATTTTTTTATGCGAGGACTGACCTGCATGACCGAGCAGACCAGCAGCAAGACCGCATGGATCGACGCTGAGCTTGCAGCCCTGCGCGAACAGGGGCTTTTCAACATGATCCGCACGATCGACAGCCCGATGGACGCGCATATTGTGGTAGATGGCAAGCCGGTGCTCAATCTGTGTGCCAACAACTACCTGGGGCTGGCGAACCACCCCCGCCTGAAAGAAGCCGCCAAACGCGCGATCGATCAGTATGGCATCGGGCCCGGAGCCGTCCGCACGATCGCAGGAACCATGTCGCTCCATGTGCGGCTGGAAGAACGACTCGCCGCTTTCAAGCATGCTGAAGCCGTGATCACGCTGCAAAGCGGCTTCACCGCCAACCTGGCGACGATCCCTGTGCTGGTCGGCAAGGGCGACGTGATCTTCAGCGATCAGCTCAATCATGCCAGCATCATCGATGGCTGCCGCCTGAGCCGCGCCACCATCGTCAGCTATGCGCATAATGACATGGATGATCTGCGCCGCAAGATCGCCGAAACCACTGATTACGGGCGGCGGCTGATCGTCAGCGACGGCGTCTTCAGCATGGATGGCGATATCGCGCCGCTGCCGGAACTCGTCGCGATTGCGCAGGAACACCATATCCTGCTGATGATCGATGACGCGCACGGCGAAGGCGTGCTTGGCAAGGGCGGGCGGGGCATCGTCGATCACTTCGATCTGCATGGACAGGTCGATATCGAGGTCGGCACGATGAGCAAGGCATTCGGCGTGGTTGGCGGCATCGTCGCGGGAAAGCAGGTCATCATCGACTGGATTCGGCAGCGGGGGCGACCGTTCCTGTTCTCCAGCGCCATGACCGTACCGGATGTCGCCGCGTGCCTGGAAGCGGTCGCCATGCTGGAAGAATCGGACGATCTGGTAGCGCGGTTGTGGAGCAATGCCGGGTTCTTCAAGCGCGAGATGCAGACGCTGGGCTTTGACATCGGGCACAGCACGACACCGATCGTCCCGGTGATGCTGGGCGAGGCGCACACGGCGCAGGCGTTCAGCCGGGCGCTTTTCGAGAACGGTGTCTTCGCGATGGCGATCGGGTTTCCGACGGTGGCGAAAGGCGCGGCGCGCATCCGTGTGATGAACAGTGCCGCCCACTCACAGGCTGACCTGGAACAGGCGTTAGCCGCCTTTGAACGTGTGGGCAAAATGCTGGGTGTGATCCGCTGATGTCGATCCGCAAACGAGTCATCCTGATCACCGGAGCCAATGGCGAGGTCGGCCATGGGCTGATCGAACAGTTACATGCCGACGGCGAGCGCGATATCCTGACGCTCGACATCAAGCCGCTGGACGAGTCGCTGCACGCCAAAGTGCGCGCCAGCATCGTGGGCGATATCCTCGATGAGGATCTGCTTCAGCGCGTGATGAGCGAGTATGAGGTAGAAACCGTCTTTCATCTTGCCGCGCTGCTCTCCACCCGTTCGGAATTCACGCCGGAAGCCGCTCACCGCGTCAATGTGGAAGGCACACTCAAGCTGCTGCACATGGCGATCGAGCAGTCGCGCTGGCTGGGGCAGCGGGTGCGCTTCATCTTTCCGAGCAGCATCGCGGTCTACGGGATGCCCGACCTGGCGACGAAAGCCGCGCATCCGCCTGTGAAGGAAGATGAATTCTGCCTGCCGACGACGATGTATGGCTGCAACAAGCTCTACTGCGAACATCTGGGGCGCTACTACTCCGGCTTCTATCGCCAGCTTGCCGCCACCCCAGAACCCTACAGCGTCGATTTCCGCTGTCTGCGTTTTCCCGGACTGATCAGCGCCGTCACCCTGCCCAGCGGCGGCACGAGCGATTATGCGCCGGAGATGCTGCATCACGCCGCGCAGGGGCTGGACTATTCATGCTTCGTCCAGCCGGAAGCGCGCATCCCGTTCATGGCGATGCCAGATGCCATCAAGGCGCTGCTCATGCTCGAACGCGCACCTGAGGAAAATCTCTCGCGCAAGGTCTACAACGTAACCAGCTTCAGCCCCTCCGCCGCCGAGTTCGAGGCGATGACGCGGCGCTACTTCCCGGACATAACCGTCCACTATGAGACGGAAAGTAAACGCGCGCGCATTGTAGACACCTGGCCCGCTCAACTGGATGACAGCGCCGCCCGTCAGGATTGGGAGTGGTCGCCGGATTACGACTTTGAGCGTGCCTTTGCCGATTACCTGGTTCCTGCTGTGCGCAGGCGCTATGCCCACGGAGAAAACTCATGAGCGAAGCATATCGGGCAGACGTGCTCGAACTGATCAGCGAGGTCATCGGGCAGATGCCCGGCGTTCGGGCAAGCCGCGCGTTCGGGCATCCATGCTTCAAGGTCGATGGACGAATCTTCTGCTTCGTGGGCGAAGACGGGATCGCGCTCAAACTGACCGAAAAACGCATCGCGCAGCTTGTGGAGCAGGATGAGGTCTACCGCGTCTTCGAGCCAATGTATGGAACCCGCTGGAAGACATGGCTGTCGATTGAGCGTCCTGCGGCGGAAGACTATCTTCAGGATATCGAGCTGTTTGAGGAGTCCATCGGCATCGTCGGCGGTGGCTAGACCAGCGCATCGAGCGCCAGCCAGATCAGCCAGCCCACAACGATCCACAAGCCGAAACGCCCGTGCAGCTTGGCTGTGCGCCCCTGCGCCTGATGCAGCAGCATCGGATCGCGGCTGGTGTTGATGATCCCGATCAGCCGGAGCGCTTCCGGCAGCGTGAGCGCAGCCAGCGCAGTCGTCAGCGGCATCACGCCGAGTATGATCATCACACCGACCAGCACGTATGCCCCGCCCACCAGCAGCACATACTCGACGCGGGCAGCGCGCAAGCCGAGCAGAACCGCCAGCGTGCGCTTGTTGACTGCGCGATCAGAGTCGATATCCCGGATATTGTTGGCGTGCAGAATGGCCGCCACCATGAAACCGAGCGGCACGGCAGCGATCACAGGGACCCAGTCAAAGCGCACCGCCATGACGTAATAAGCGCCGAGAACCATCAGCGGCCCCATGAAGATGAACACGGCCACTTCCCCCAGCCCATTGTACGCCAGAGGAAAAGGGCCCGCTGTGTAGAGGATGACCACCAGCACGCCGCCCAGCCCGATCCAAAGCAAAAGGATCCCGCTCTGCGTCAGCAGGAACAAGCCGATCACGCAGCCCGCCAGCACCGTGATCACCGCGCCTGCCAGCACCTGAGTCGGTGTCAGCCAGCCGCTCTTGATCACCATCCCCTGCCCGGCAACCTTGAGATCTTCCGCGCCGCGCCGGTAATCAAAATACTCGTTGATCAGGTTCGCAGCCACTTGCAGGAAAAGCGCACCGATCAGCGAGAGGGCGAAACGCACCGGCTCGAACACGCCCTGCTGAAGCGCGATCACCGCAGCCAGCCCCAACGGTGCATACGTCGCCGTGAGCGTGCGCGGCCGCGCGGCACGATACCAGGCATCCAGCGTTGATTTTGGCGGGGGCAGAGGCGGCGCAGCAGTCATGAGAACTCTCCGGCGTAAAAAAAGCCCCGCTCATGAACCTGAACGGGGCACATGCGATCAGGGACAGGGATTATTTTACATCGTGCCATGCAGTGTGGAGATCGCGTTCCCCCGCCTTGAAAGCCCGGTAGAGCGCATCCTGATCGACAGGCAGACTGTGAATGCGTACCCCAACCGCATTATAGATGGCATTGGTGATGGCGGGCGTCGTATTGATACTCGGAAGCTCGCCGACACCTTTTGCGCCATAGGGCCC
>SZPD01000272.1 GCA_030263515.1 Anaerolineae bacterium CFX9
GGGGCAATCTGCGGTACGTCTTCGCGCATCGACTCCAGCATCACGCGGTAGCTCTCCAGCTCAGCGCGCGCCTGTGGGCAGTCGTCGAGCGCACCTTCAACGAGGGCTTTCTCGTCGGCGTCCACTGCGCCCAGCGCGTAGGCAGGGATCAGCGGCAGAATTTCCTTGCATTTGCCGCTGTCGGGGTGTTCCTGATCAGTCATCACGTGTCGATCTTCACTTGTTCATCTATCGTAGTCTACGCATTTCCACCCCTGAACGGATTGAATTCAGAAGCGAAATTCGTGAATTATTCATGCGGCGGTTCTCCGTCGCCCTCCAGCCAGAGGACACGCAGCCGCTGCATGCCGACGCGCAGGCGCGTTTTGATCGTCCCCAGCGGAATGCGCGTCACTTCGGCAATCTCACTGTGCGACAAGCCGTGAAAGAATGCCATGCGGATCAGCCGCGCCTGTTCCTCCGGCAGCAGATTCAGCATCTGCCCCATCAGCGCGCGATCGTGCAGCGCTGTCCCGCCTGTCACTGTTTCGGCGCTACCCATCAGCGACTCGCTTTCTTCAATTGGGTCGTCGGCGAGCGCGGGCTGCCGCCGCTCACGGCGCAGCCGATCGATCGCGCTATAATGAGCGATCGCCAGCAGCCAGCTCTTGAGTTTGCCGCGCGCCGGATCCCAGCGTTCCGCCTGATTCCATGCTTTCAGGAAGGTATCCTGCGTCACTTCCTCAGCGGCTGTCGCTTCCTGAAGCACGCGGTAGGCGATGCTGTAAACGGCAGTGCTGTATGCGTTGTACAGCAGCATCAGCGCCTGCTGGTCACGGTCAATCGCGACGCGGCGCATCAGGAGCTGATCATCAAGCGGCTGGTTCATCAAAATCGGACTCATCCCTGCTGTACAAAGTCAGTCTAAAACCGATCGCGCAGTTTCGCAAAAGCTGACAGGGCATTTAGATAAGCGTTTGCTTAAAAGGAGGGCTGTCATCGGCTGCTGAACATCCAAAGCCAGAAAACGGGGCGTACCGTGATCAGGTGTGAGGCGATCACACAGTAAACATCTGAAAGGGGAACCCCGATGCGTAAAGTGATCTTCATGCTTTTCCTTGCTGTTCTGGCGCTGCCGTTCAGCGTCGCCTTCGCGCAGATGGATATGACCACACCTTCAGTCACGGTTGCTGATCAGGTGGTGCTGCATGGCAGTGTCCGCGTGGATG
Source organism: Anaerolineae bacterium CFX9 (assembly GCA_030263515.1). Taxonomy (GTDB): domain Bacteria; phylum Chloroflexota; class Anaerolineae; order Aggregatilineales; family Phototrophicaceae; genus Flexifilum. The sequence goes on from SZPD01000272.1 coordinate 1,209, forward strand.
CTGTGGTCAGCAATGGCCCCGGCTTCGTGGTCATCCATATCGATAACAACGGCGCGCCCGGTCCTGTGGCAGGTTACCGCGCTGTCAATGATGGGGTGAGCTACAACGTTGATATCGACATCGATACCACCGTGGCAACGCCGGTGCTCTACGCCATGCTGCACGAAGATACCGGTGAAGTGGGCGTCTACGAGTTCGGTACGGTGCAGGGGGCAGATGGCCCCGTTCGTGTGGATGGCAACGTGGTCACGCCTGCCTTCAACGTCGCCATCCTTGATGCGGCGGATGCACTGCTGATGAATGGCATGGTGACGGTGCGCTCGGTCACGATGGCAGAGGCGGGCTGGGTGGTCATCCATGCAGACAATATGGGCGCGCCCGGCCCCGTGCTTGGCCAGGCGCTGGTTGAGGCAGGCACGACGACGAATGTGATGGTCGAAATCGACGCCAGCGGCGTAGCGGGCACGGTCTTCCCGATGCTGCATGTCGATACCGGCGAGATCGGTGTCTACGAGTTCGGCACAGTGCAGGGCGCTGATGGCCCCGTGGTCATCAATGGCGTGGTCGCGACAGTGGCGCAGTCGGTCGTTCCAAGCATGCGCGCCCGTGATCAGATCGTACTCTACGGCGACGGGATGGACATGATGATGAATATGACCCCGATGTTCCGCGTGGACAGCGTGGTCTCGGAAGGGCCGGGCGTGGTCGTCATCCATGTGGATAACAACGGCGCGCCGGGCCCTGTGGCGGGCTGGGCATTCGTTGACAGCGGCACGACGCTCAATGTGATGGTGGCGCTCGATCAGGCTGTCGAACTGACGCCGGTGCTGTGGCCGATGCTGCACGTTGACGATGGCGCTGTCGGAACGTATGAGTTTGATGGTTCCAGCGGGCTGGATAACCCGGTCGCTGTGGATGGTTCCGTGGTGACGTTCCCGGTCAACGTCGCACCGAGCATGAGCTATGAGTCGCAGGCGCTCACCGATGGCATGCTGAGGATCAACAGCGCGCTGATCGATGCGCAGGGCTGGCTGGTCATCCATGATGGAGCCAGCGGCTCGCCCGGCCCTGTGCTGGCGAGTTATCCGCTGTTGGCCGGTCTCAACCGCGACATCATGATCCCGGTGGATGCGATGGCTGCCGGCGAACTGGTCTTCCCGATGCTGCACTACGACACCGGTGAACTCGGCGCGTATGAATTCGGCATGGTCGAGGGCGCAGATGGCCCCGTTCGCTTCGCAGGCGCGGTTGTGGTCTCGCCGCTGGAGATCATGCAGTAAGCAGACCGGGAAAAATCAGCTAGACTTGAGAGGTACGGCACGTGCGCCGTGCCTCTTTTATTTGCGCCGGATTTATGGATGAGTGACATGAACGGATGCGGGCGTCAGTTTCGCTCAATCTTCTTCCTTTTCATCCTCTCAGTTCTCATCGTGGTGGCGATCAATTTCTTCCGGGGAGAGATAGCGTTCCCCCTGTCCGCGATCATCCCCGGTATCGGGCATCCGGATACCTCAGGCGGCGATATCGCCCTCGGTCAGCCAGTCAACGATACGATCACACAGGGCGCAAGCGACGACTGGAAATTCTTTGCCGAGCAGGGGGAGACCGTTGAAATCTCGCTCGTCGGCGGGTTTGATACCTTTCTCGAACTCTACGACAGTGACGGGCGCGAACTGGCACGCGACGATGACGGGGGCGATGGGCTGAACTCGCTGATCTGTGCGCAGACACTGCCCTATACCGGTGTCTACCGGATTATCGTGCGCGCTTACAGCAGCCGGTCAGAAGGCGGCTGGTACACGCTGTCTGTCAATTCAGCCGTGCCTTCTGAACTGCGTCGTATCGAATATGGCGAGACGATCACGGGCACGGTGGATCAGTGCGGCGGCGCACGCTTCAGTTTTCGCGGGGAAGCAGGTGACAGCATGACGATTGACATGTCGATTGCAGGCGGCGATGCCTACCTCATCCTGTACGATTCGGATGGGCGCGAAATCACCCGCGATGATGATGGCGGCAGCGGGCTGGACGCACGCATCCGCGCCACGCTGGATCGCGCTGACAATTATATCATTCAGGGGCGGGCTTACAGCTCGACCACCGGCGGCAGCTACACGCTTACGCTGAGTCGCGAGTGAGATTCGCGGGCTGCATGTCGCGTCCGAAGACGCGCCCGAAAGCAGTGATCAGAGCGTCGGCAGCCTGCCCCGGATCGATGGGCTGACCGAGCAGCGCTGCCAGGCTGGTGACGCCTTTATCGCGGATGCCGCACGGGATGATCCCGCTGAAGTAGCTGAGATCGGTGTTCACATTCAGCGCAAAGCCATGCTTGGTCACAGCGCGCACGGTCACGCGGACGCCGATAGCGGCGATCTTCTGCTCACCACGCGGCGTATCCACCCATACGCCTGTCAGCCCGGCAATCGGGTAGCCTGTGATGCCGAACGCGCTGATCGTCTCGATGATCACCTGCTCCAGCCTGCGGACATAACCGATCACGTCGGCGCGGAACGTCTCGCCGCGTGCCAGTTGAAGGATCGGATAGCCGACGATCTGCCCCGGTCCGTGATAGGTGACATCTCCGCCACGGTCGATCTGCCGCACCGTAATGCCCTGCGCCGCCATCTGTTCCGGAGTCAGCAGCAGGTTGCCCCGATCGGCCGCCGTCCCCAGGGTGTAGGTGTGTGGATGCTCGCACAGCAGCAGCGTATCGGGGATCTGCCCCTGCTGACGCGCTGCCACGCGCTCAGCCTGAATGGCAAAGGCTTCATCGTAATCGATCAGCCCCAGCCGCTCCACCCGGCAAGGGATTGCGCTCATGGCTGCGGCGTCGGGGGGCGGTCGTCGGTTGATGCCCGCCGTACCATCAGAAAGTGATCGAGGAAATTCAGCATCCGGTTCCATGCCTGTGCGCCCGCATCCTGACTGTCGGCGACCAGCTCCGTGAAGAAGAATTCGCGCGCGGTATTCGGGTAGATCACCACTTCATGCGCCAGCGGCGATTGTGCCAGTTCCCGCTTCAGCCTTCGGATAGCTTCCTGCGGCACAAAGTTTTCCTGTTCACCGTAGATCGCCATGATCGGCGCTCTGGCATCCCTGAAGCGCCCGAAATATTTCTGTGGGAAACCGTACCATGCGACGGCGGCTTCAAGATCCTCTCGTGTCAGCGCCGCTTCAAACGCCAGCGTGCCGCCCATTCCCAGCCCGACCGCGCCGACGTTGCCGTTGCTGCGCAGATGATGTTCCAGCGCGTGCAGCGCCGCATCGACCCGCGGATAAGCGCTGTCCCTGATCGACTCGACGAGCGCATAGGCTTCCTGTGGGTTGCGCGCCACCCTGCCATCGAACAGATCAGGCACGATGACGTAAAAACCGATCTGTGCGAAAAGATGGGACAGCCGCCGCTCAACTTCTGTGATACCCCACCAGTCATGCAGCAGCGCGATCGATGGGAAGCGCCCGTTGTGGTCAGGGTGCGCCCAGTAGGCGGGCATCGCTGTGCCGTCATCCAGGACGATCTGAATATGCCCGCTGACGATCGTATATTCAATGTGTCGCGGGCGATATACAGGCATCGTCTATCCCTTGAGTGCGTAGGTATCCTGGGTGTAGGCGTCTGCTTCCGCTTCTGTGCCGAGCGCCTTGAGCGACTCGCTGCCGACGACGAAGCGCAGTTCACGGTAGCCAACGCGGTGCGACCAGTCGCAGAGGGCGGCCACCATCTGGCTGGTGAGCAGGCGCGGCGTCCACGCGCAGATATCGGCAGCGCGCGGGTCATAGCGATCCTGCTGGCAGAGGACGTAGGCATCCGTGCCGCCGGACGACACGCGGAGCCGGTCAATGCGCTGCGGCTTGCTCTGTGTCAGCGTGCTGAAGATCGATGTCCATGCTGTTTCCCACAGATGACGCGAGCTGGTCGTACGGCCTACCGGCATCGCCCAGCCGCTGATCTGCATCGGGTCGGCATTGGTAAATTCAGTCGTCTTGTAGAAGATCTGGCCGGTCCGCGCAGGCACGGTATAACGCCGCACCGAGCTGAGATGGACACATTCCGCGCCCTGCGCAATCCGGCGTTCGGCGGCGGTGTTCAGCGCCGGATCGGTGATACGGTTGTAAGTGACCTTATCGCATCTGAGCTTGCGGGCGCGCTCTGCGATCAGCGCCAGCAGGGCATCCCCTGTCTCGTTGTCATCTTCTTCTCGCGTGATCATATGAGCGACGTGCAGATGTACGCCGTAAGGGTCGGGTTCGCTGTTGATGTAGGCTTCCGCGTAGCCGGTCAGCTTGCCGCGGCGGAACGCCACGATCGGCATCCCGGCCCCCAGCAGCAGGTGATTGAGCAGCAGCGCGCTGGTTTCCAGGCTCATCCATGCGCCGCCATGCAGCCAGCGCTCGTGCAGGGTGAGCGCTTCGTAGTGTACGTCTTCGGCGCGCCCGTCTGCGTTCATCCGCTGCCAGACACTGATCTTTGACCGGAACAACGCACTGATCGCCGCGGCATCATCGAGGGTTGCGCTGCGCAGCGTCAATTCATCCATTCGGCTCACCTTCTGCCCGTTCGCATCAGTCCATTACCCTGATCATAGCGATTTTACGCGCTCCGGCGCAACGGTATACTGGGTGATGAAGTTATCCGGGTTCGCGCGCATTGTGAACTCTCAACCCCTCAACGCCTTCTCCCACGTAAACGGG
>SZPD01000273.1 GCA_030263515.1 Anaerolineae bacterium CFX9
GATACGGAAGGTGCATGAGTTCTGCCATGCGCGCCGGATCAAAGACTTCAAATAGCTGTAGGTACACCCCCACGCACATCCACAGCGCGATCGGGATGAGCGCCAGCCCGACCAGCACAGACTTTCGCCGCGTGGCGATGGCGCTGGCGGCAAGGATGGTCAGCCCGGACATGATCAGCCCGGCAGGAAGATTCAGCACGAGCCAGATGCGCACAAAGGTGATGCCGTCAATACTGCCCACCCGCAGATGATAGAAGATGCCGAACATGAACATGACGATCAGCCAGCCGGTGAACAGGATCAGCCACACGCCGATCACCTTGCCTGCCAGATATATCCATTCGGGGATGGGCAGGGAGGCGAGCAGTTCACGCATGCGAAAGTGTTTGTCGATCGGGATGCTTTCCGCCATGACGGGCAGCAGAGCGATCAGGATGACCTGCAGGCCGACGGCCGTCATCAGGATGATCGTGAAGGTGCGCGTGCGTTCGAGATAATCTGCGCCCGCCATCCAGCGGGGGATGACCTCTGCGATGTCATCTGGAGCCGGGCGCGTGGTCAGTGTGCCGTCCGCCGCCTGTGTCGTCACCGTCAAGCCAGTATCGTCGCTGTAGTCCAGCCGGATGAGCGTCTCGTTATCCAGACCGGGAACCCCCACGCCGCTGTTGAGCAGTGTCAGCAGGATCAGCGCCACCAGCGAGAAGAGGATGACTGCCAGCGCGCCGCGCCGCCGGAACTGAAGCAGCGCTTCATACTGGATCATCGCGCGGAGCTGGTGTAACCGGGATATCTGCATAAAACACCTCAGGACTTTCCGAGCGTACGCTCTGTATCATGGATCCAGCGCATCATGGCGGCGAACAACCCCGCCCCCAGCAGGCACAGGACGAGCCGGTTGATCAGATAATCGAGTGCGCCCAGGGCATGCGCCTGAAGAAACGGGTGCAGCACCCAGGCATGGCTGAGCAGTGTCGGCGCTGCCAGCCCAAGCCGCGCCTCCAGCGCATGCATGACGAGGGCATCGCCCCCCAGCAGAGTTGAGCCATACAGCAGGATGGCGACGAGCACGCCGTAGCTGCTGCGCCGGAACATGAAGCTGACCGCCGCGCTGAGACCGCTGAGGGCGACGAATGGCGGTAGCCAGCGGATGAGGTGGTGTGTCAAGTCTTCTCCACCCGGCAGCAGCGCCACGATCAGCGAGCCTGCCAGACCGAGGCTGACATGCATTGCAAACAGCGCGGCGGCGCGCTCAGCGATCAGCCAGCGGGCAGGGCGGGGCGCGGCAAGCAGCACCTCAAGCGCCTGTTCGTCATCCGGCGCGAACAGGAAGGCTGCCTGCACCGCGCCGATCAGCGGCAGGACGATGATCACAGCCTGAAAGGGATTGCGCCACGCAGCATCGCTGACAGCGATCATGACGCCGAGCGTCAGCAGCGCCAGACTGAGCGCGGCATAGGGCAAGCCCATCAGATAAAAGCTCATTTTCCAGGCTGGCTGCCAGCCGCGTGAGGTTTTTCGGGCGATCATGAACACGCTCCGGGATCGATAAACAGTTCAGGTACGCAGGTGACGTTCCTCGCGCTCTGCCAGCCATAAGCCGACGGCGACGAATGCGACCGCGCTCACAAACAGCAGTGTGCGCGTTTCGGCGGCCAGCAGGTCTGGCGCGGCGTCGAAGACGGAGGTCAGACCCTGGGCGGCGCTGAAGTGCCGCCAGATGTTCAGAACCCAGATCGCCATCACGACTCCGACGCTCAGCCGGGCATCAAACCAGATGGCGCTGAGCATGAAGGCCAGCGCACACAGAAATGACATCGGAGCCAGCCACGTGCTGATCAGCGGCAGCAGCGAAATCTCGCTGTTGAATACTGCCAGCAGGATGCTGCCTGCTGCCGTGATCGCCAGATTGAAGCCGAAAAGCAGCGTCAGCCGGGCGAGCAGCACATGCCCTGAACGAATGGGCGCGGCTTGCTGAAGCTCCAGCGGTGGATCGATCCCCTCGCCATAAATGAATGCCGCCCCCACGCCAGCGACGACCGGCGCGAGCAGCACGATGGGAAGCTGCGTCAGCGCGTGCGCCGGCTGGCTGAGCAGCAGCGTGACCACGACTCCGAGCGTCAGCACCAGCGCCGAGCCGATCCATACCCCGCTGTGAATCACGCGGAACTGCGCCCGCAGGATCATCGCTGACCAGCGCAGTGACCAATTGCGCTGCGTCTGCGCCGCCGGAACCTGCCGCTCAGACTCGGCGTGCAGCGCTGCCAGCACGGCCCGTCGCTCCGCTTCATCGGAAACCGGCGCTGACCAGCGGTTCAGGGCTGCCGCCAGGGTGGCATCGATCTGTATGTCATCATCATGTGAGCTGAACTGTGGCTGTGTCATCGTTCACCTGCCATCAACTGTTCGCGCAGTCTGCGGATGCTGATGCTGAGCCGTGATTTCACCGTGCCGATCGGGATTTCCAGCGCAGCGGCGATCTCCTGATAGCTCAATGCCTGGTAGTAGAACAGGATCAGCGTTTCGCGCTGATCTTCCGGCAGGGTGGCAACTGCCGCCGCAACGGACTGGGCATCCTGTCTGGCGATCACCCCTGCATCCGGCGGGTCGGCATCGTCGGGCGGGTCAAAACCATCTTCCAGCAGCAGGGTTCGTCGTGTATCCGCCCGCTGATAATGGCTGCGCGCGATATGCGTCGCGATCGCGTACAGCCACGGCCTGAACGGGCGCGGATGCTGATACTGCCGGATGGCGCGCAGTACCCGCAGAAACGTTTCCTGCACGAGATCCTGCGCCAGCATGCGATCCCCGTTCATCAGCCGGTAAAGATAGCCGAGAAGGGGATCATAGTAGCGCTCGACGAGAGGTGTGAGACTGCTGCGGTCGCCTCGCTGTAATGCCAGTGCCAGCTCTTCATCAGTCATTGCGGCAGTAATCCTTGTGCTATCACTGATACAAGGATGTCCGTGAAATGTTCATGGAACTGGAGAATTTGGATGATATCTGATCGGCTACAGCCGGTGCGCCTGCACCTGGCGGATGAACCCACGCACGCCGATCGCCAGCGCAATACCCGGCAGCCACGCGATGCCATAGGCGGTGAAGGCTGTGGCGATCACGAACACAGGATCATTTTCGCCGTCTCCACGGGGCAGGGGATAGGTCAGCGTCGCGGCTGCCAGCAGGACTGCCGTCAGAATGCCGGACAACAGGAAATGGAACTGTCCCGGCGCAAAATCGTCAAAAAATGTACGTCCTTTGGCACGCTTCTGATAGTAGATCGTCCCCAGGCAGGTCAGCACCAGCGCCGCGCACAGCCCCAGTTCGATGCTGCTGATCAGCCCGCTGCCGATCTGAACGATCCCCAGCGTGATCAGCGTGGAGGCGGTGAACAGCCAGCCTGCACGCCCCAGATGAAAGTGTGCCGATGTCAGTGAGGTCTCGCTCGCCGCGCGCATCAGCGCCCGCCGAAGCGCCGCGATCAGCGCCAGCGCGATCAGCCCGATGAGCGCGATCGTCATGAAAGGCGTGTCCCTCAGGACGGCATCGCCCCGGAACAGGGATGCAGACCAGCGTGCCCAGATTCCCCATCCCGCGCCGGTGATGGCGCATAGCAGCAGGGGAACAAGCGGCGGACGGCGCGGCGGGATCAGCAGCCAGCGCCACGCCGCCAGCATCAGCGCGCCGGTCAGCGCCTGCGCGCCAAGCACACGGGTGAACAATGTCCGGGGAAAATCAGCAAAGCTGAGCGTCGGATTGATCAGCACCGCATTCAGCAGGGCATAGATCCCCGCAAGCGCCAGCAGCCCGTAGATCTCGCGCCACCGAAAGCGCGCTGCGATCTCCAGCAGCAGACAGGCGATCGCGGTGTAGCCCGCCGCAACCATCAGCCATTCCAGCGGTGAGCGCGACAGCGGATCCTGCCAGAGCAGAATTTCCCCGCCAAAGACGAGCAGCGCCGCCAGCAGCAGCCTTGCCACCGGCACGGCTGCGCGCATCAGGCATTCTCCGGCTTGATGGCGACGATCTCGCTGGTATAGGCGGCATCCCGATCGTGGAGTACATGCCAGTCTGTAAAGTATCCGCTCAGTTCGCCCGGATACAACAGATACTCTGTGTTGAAGTCCGGTTTATGATCGAGGTAGTTCATGTTGAAGGTGGCGTAGATCACACGCCCGCCGGGGCGCACGCACTCATGAAGCCGGGGGAACAGCTCGCGGCGCATATAGCGAAAGACGATGACCAGATCGTAGGCTTCCGGCTTGAGCGCCACCTCGTCGAGATCAACCTGCATGAAATTGACTGTGCGCGCCTGAAGCATCATCGCCTGGAGCTGGGCGATGTGCAGCGCTTCCCGGCTGATGTCGAGCAGGTCAACGCTGTAACCCTGTGTGGCGAGCCAGATGCCGTTTTGCCCCACGCCGCAAGCCAGATCGAGGGCGCGCGGGCGTTCCCTCTGCCCGTGAATCAGGACGGGCGGCGTATAGTCGTACAGCAGGGGATCCGGGTCCGGATAGGCGAAATCGCTCAGAGAGCGGTAATAACGATCCCAGCGGACGCGGTCTCGAACGGTCATGCCGTCTTTCCTCCGTAGACCGGGATATAGTCGAGCGCGTCGGGAACTGCTGCCAAAGCCTCGGCATCGCCGGCAAGCATGATCGCGCCCGGACTGCGCTGTCTGCGCCGGTGCAGCGCATAAGCGTCGCGCAGCATGGCAAAGTCTGGCGTGCGCCAGGCTTCGGGCAGGCGCAGGCATCCGATGAGCGCGCTCAGGCCGGCTGCTGCCGGGGTGTCCCAGCGTGGGCTTGCGCCGCGAAGAAGTTCGTGCGCGGCCGCATGCTCGGCGCTGTCTGCGCCTGCTTTGCCTGCCAGCGTGCCGGACAACCTTGAAAACAGCTTGTTCGCCTGTTTCATGTCCACACTGCCCGCCAGTTTGTGAAATTCTTCAGGCAGCAGGTCTGCTGCTGCCAGCCCTTGATCGCGTGATCTCTGGCTGGTGAGCGCACCCTGTGCTGCCCTCATCATATCATCGGCTGTCCTGCCAGCGCGTAAATATCTTGCCAGGGCTGGTACGTCAGGATATTCGGTCCCATTTTCCCAGAGCGTCAGGCTGAAATCGACATCTGTGAGCCGGGCCAGCAGAAAGGCGCGCTGCCTGCTGAGGGAAGGGTAGAGGGCGGGATCGGGCTGACCGCAGACGCGCACCCACACAGCGCCATCAGCGCCAGTGAGCAGCGGGCTGACGAAACAGCGCACCGCCGACGTATAGGCGTCCGCAGAGAAGAGCGCGAAGGGATCGTAGAGGGTGTAGCCTGACGATGTCAGCGCTGCGGCGAGCAGTTCCGCCACAGACAGGGGTGTGTCATCCGGTTGGGCACAGGGAAAGTACAGATTTTGCCACACGTTCATCAGCAGCGGTGTCCTTATGCAGTTCAGCGCGAGCTGGATCGGTGTAAAAGACCGCGCGTCCCAGCTCTGCCGCGCCGAGTTCGAGCAGGGCTGTTCGGCTGGCATCGGTTGGCATGTCCCCGAAGACCATCGTCGCCCCCTGTTCGACAGCATAGCGCAGCAGGCTGCTGCAAAGCAAGCGTCCAACGCCTGCCGTGTCGAAGTCGCGCCGCACCGCACAGGCGACGATATGGCCGGATTGCAGCGTGGTATTGAGCGACAGGCGGGCAAGCCCGATGATCTGATCTGCCCGTGCCAGCAGGATATCCACCTGCTTCAGGGAAGGGTTGGCGGTCAGAGGCTCCAGATGAAGCGAGGTGATCTTGAAGGCGGGATCGCGGGCGAGCAGTTCCCATGTGGTCAGGCAGGGCGGCGTGTGCCGCACGGACGGACTTTCGATCTGCACATCACCCGGCTCAGGCTGCACAGGGATCA